>NZ_MUFF01000016.1:0-58510 GCF_001996105.1 Salinivibrio sp. IB643 | reverse complement strand
TCACCGGCAGCGCGAGCGGCGGCGACATCGCCGAAGGCGATACCGTTGCGATGACCATCAACGGCGAAGACTACACCACCACCGTGGATGAAAACGGCGAGTGGAGCGTGGACGTGGCCGGCAGCGACCTGGCGGCGGACACCGAGTTCGAGGTGGTCGTGAGCTCGTCGGATGACGCGGGCAATACGGTAGACAGCACCGCGACCTCCACGCACACGGTTGACCAAACCGCGGATGCCGGCACGGTCAGCGTGAACAACATCACCAGCGATGACGTGATCAACGCGCAAGAAGCGGGCGAGACCATCACGGTCACCGGCAGCGCGAGCGGCGGCGACATCGCCGAAGGCGATACCGTTGCGATGACCATCAACGGCGAAGACTACACCACCACCGTGGATGAAAACGGCGAGTGGAGCGTGGACGTGGCCGGCATCACCGGCAGCGCGAGCGGCGGCGACATCGCCGAAGGCGATACCGTTGCGATGACCATCAACGGCGAAGACTACACCACCACCGTGGATGAAAACGGCGAGTGGAGCGTGGACGTGGCCGGCAGCGACCTGGCGGCGGACACCGAGTTCGAGGTGGTCGTGAGCTCGTCGGATGACGCGGGCAATACGGTAGACAGCATCGGCTCATCAGCACATACAGTTGATACGACTATCGCGACGCCAAGCATCACGCTAGAAGCGGCGGATGCGAACAACGATGGCATCTACAACGCAGAGGAGCTTGGCGAAGACGGTACAGTCACCGCAAGCATCAGCTTGCCAGACGACTTCGACGCGACGAAGGACACCTTGACCATTAACGGTGAGACACACACCTTGACGGCTGAGGAAAGAACCGCGGGTGAAGTGAATGTCGAGGTCGCTCCAGAAGAAACGATCACAGCCCAAATCACGGATGCAGCGGCGACGAAGGACACCTTGACCATTAACGGTGAGACACACACCTTGACGGCTGAGGAAAGAACCGCGGGTGAAGTGAATGTCGAGGTCGCTCCAGAAGAAACGATCACAGCCCAAATCACGGATGCAGCGGGTAATGTCTCTGAAGAGGCGAGCGCAACAGCCCTTGAATCAGACACCGAGGTGCAAGCGCCGACGATCAGCATCGCAGGCGACACCAACGAAGACGGCGTGTACAACGCAGAGGAGCTTGGCGAAGACGGTACAGTCACCGCAAGCATCAGCTTGCCAGACGACTTCGACGCGACGAAGGACACCTTGACCATTAACGGTGAGACACACACCTTGACGGCTGAGGAAAGAACCGCGGGTGAAGTGAATGTCGAGGTCGCTCCAGAAGAAACGATCACAGCCCAAATCACGGATGCAGCGNCGACGAAGGACACCTTGACCATTAACGGTGAGACACACACCTTGACGGCTGAGGAAAGAACCGCGGGTGAAGTGAATGTCGAGGTCGCTCCAGAAGAAACGATCACAGCCCAAATCACGGATGCAGCGGGTAATGTCTCTGAAGAGGCGAGCGCAACAGCCCTTGAATCAGACACCGAGGTGCAAGCGCCGACGATCAAGGCGATTTGGGGGAATGACTCCAATACTGGGCTCAAAGTGGAGGCTGAGCCGAATACAGAGCTATCGTTTAAAGATCAAAATGGCGACGCTATCCGTGATAAAGATGGGGACATCCTCAAGGTCAGTGTTGATGAATCAGGCCAAGTGACATTGAATGGCGACAATTTGCCTGATGGCGAAGTGCTTCCGCTTGATATCGTGGTGGTATCGACCGATTCAGCTGGAAACAGCGCTGAGGCAACAGCCCCCGCGCAGCCCACGCTGACAATCGAAGACACGGGGAGCAGTGACCATGATAGGATAACCAATCAGGGTGAAGTGACTGTAAGCGGCATTGAGCCAGGTAATAAATGGTTTTATACCTTTGAGAATGCAGGAGATTACAAGCCGTTTGAGGGTAACACTGGTAACTTTATTGAAGGTGAGGGAACAACTTTCACGCTGCCAGAAGGCGAGTATGAGTGGTCAGATATTCGTGTCTATCAGCAAGACGAAAACGGCAATGTTAGTCCGCATCAATGGATGTGGCACCCGGGGGGAGTAGTCGATACGACAGCCCCAGAGCAAAATGATGGCTCGAATAGCATCACGTTCGATGATGATGTCGTTAATAGTGCAGTTCACAACGCTGTGACGCTCAGTGGTCAAGTAGAAAAGGGAGCAACGGTTGACAGTATTGTGATCACTAATAGTGCTGGAGGCAGCGGCAGCATTGGGTCGATTGGTGGCATAGATATTAATGACACCAATTCAGGTCGAAGCATCACTGTCGACAGTGGTGACATTAACGTGGATGGTAATGGCAAGGTAACGGTCACAGGCCAAGACCTGAGCGGCCTGGCCGATGGCGAGCTGACCGTGACCATGACGGTGACCGACAAAGCAGGGAATACGGGTCACGTGAGCAACAACGCCGACTACCTTGCTTCTGATGGACTAACGGTCTCGGCTTCCTTGTCTGAATTTGCCGGCGGTTCGCATCCAGCCGATGAATTAATAGCGCATGTTAAACAAGAGAATCCGAAATTAGATCAAGTCACTGAAACGACAACTGATACCGGAAAGCCTTTGCTTATTGGCGGTACATCGATCGTACCATATCGATTAGGTGATAGCAGAGGGACTGAGGATATTACCTTTATATCACAACAAGCTGATGCGACTACCGCGTATTATGGTGGTAGTGGCGAAGATACGGTTTATCTACAAGGTAATCGCAGTGATTATGGCGACCTAGAGCAATTAGAGAATCAACAAGGTGCAGATAGTGCAGTTGGTTTATATCATCAAGCAGGCCATGATGAAGTTGCCTATCACGTACCGCATGCTTTCTATAATATCGAAACCATCTACTTTGCCGATGGTAAATATCAAGTAGATAACGGCGAGCTGACCAAAGTTGCGGATATTGTCCAGCTGGACGTTGACGTTACGTTGAACGATAACGACGGCTCTGAGCAAATCACATCAGTAATTATATCGGGCATTCCTGAAGGGGGCAGCGTACCAGATGGTGAGCAGCTTGATTTAGGTGACTGGCAAGTGCCGATTGATGCACTGCAGCCAAACCCAGGCTCAGATGCTGGTTTCTCTGTCACGCTTGAATTACCAGAGGGAAGTGCTCCTGATTTATCCGTGACCGTCGGTGCGGCTGAAGTCGATGAAAACGGCGATCCTGTTGACTTGCGTGAATATGCAACAGCGCAACCAGGCACAACTGTGCTGCCATCGAGTGATCCTAATGGTGATAACACGGTTGAGGGTGGCTCAGGCGATGACGTGCTGCTCGGTGATATTGGTGGGGTAGAAGTTAACTCAACCGAGCCAACAAACTACAATATCGCGTTGATTGTTGATACATCAGGCAGTATGGGGGAATCACTAGAGCCGGGAAGTTCTGAGTCGAGACTCGATGTGTTGAAAACCTCGTTGAAGTCGATGTTGGAGAATATTTCTGATCATCCAGGCACGATCAATCTGGCGTTGGTAGACTTTAACTCCTCAGCGAGCTTAAGCATCAACCTTGATAACTTTACCCAGTTAAGTGAATGGGAGCATGATAGATATGTTGATTATGTTATTGACTCTCTTCAAGCTAGTGGGGGAACTAACTACGAAGCGGCCTTTAATCAGGCGTCTTCATGGCTAAATACGCACTCGGACACAAACAGTGAAAACTTATCTTTCTTCCTAACTGATGGTAATCCAACTGTCTCGAATAATAGCAATTACTGGGGAAATACGACTCAGTCTTTTGAACTAAGGGATTCGATTAGAGCATATGAGTCACTTGCTGAGAGCTCTTCTGTTCATGCTATCGGCGTTGGAAACGGAGTGAATGCTGATATCCTTAGGTTTTTTGATAACACCAATGTGTCTGGCTCAAGAACGTGGAGCGACTACTGGGGAAGTGTTAGTGCGCCAACTGGGGATGTTGAAATCGTTAATACAGCCAATGATCTGAATACGGCACTGGATGAAGGCGTCAGAGAGATCAACGTACTCCCTGTTGGCGATGATGGGGTAATAGGTAATGCCGGTGACGACATACTCTTTGGCGATACCATTAACACTGACAATCTGCCTTGGGATGAAAATGGTCTGACACGGCCTGAGTCGCTACCAGATGGATCGGGCGTGGACGCGTTAACCACATTCCTTGAAATGAAAAATGGCGCAGCGCCATCCGATATCGAGCTGTATCAGTACATTAAGGACAACCACGCGTTGTTTAATGTCGAAGGGGATACCCGCGGTGGCGACGATACCCTAGAGGGGGGAGAAGGTAATGACATCCTCTATGGTCAAGGCGGTGATGACACCCTCAGTGGTGGCCGAGGTGATGACACTCTTATTGGTGGACGAGGTGAAGACACCTTAATTGGTGGAACCGGTAGCGATAAATTCCAGTGGTCGTTGGATGATATGCCATCGTCTGCCGATGGGACTGAAACCGATGTCATTGTCGATTTTGACAACCAAGGTGACACGCAGGACACCCTCGCGTTTGTCGAGGATTTAACCCAGCTCATTAAAGATGGGCAGGTATCTATTTCATGGCAAACCACTGACAGTGATGAGGCTGAGGGCACCTTGACGATTGGCCTTGATGCCGATGGTGATAGCCAAATGGATCAGCAGATTGACATTGAAAGCTTGAGCGTCGTTACCAACGGCGGTCAGCAAGAAGTGGTGATCAATACCTTGATTGGTAGCCAAGAAGGGGAGCTAAGATTGACGCAAGATGGTAATAATACTGAACTTTCAGTAGGAGATGGCCAAGACTTAGAAATCGACGTCGATACAGACTGGTAATCTCCCTCAGGCAGCGGCTATGATGTTGCTGCCTGCTATTTTTCGGTCAAAAGAGAGATGTAAGTGACTGACCAATCAAATAATAATCAATCCATGCAATGGAAGATAGCCGCGGGTGAGCAGCCTACCGACGATCCCTTGCTAGATTGTTTGGTATTGCTGACCGAACACTATGGTACACCCTGCTCGGGTGATGCGCTCGTCGCAGGTCTGCCAATGACCAATGCGCTACTCACGCCTGATATGTTTCCACAAGCGGCAGGACGTGCCGGTTTAGCCGCGCGCCTATCACGCCGCAATTTGGATAATTTGGGGCCACTGCTCTTACCCTGTGTGCTCTTGCTCGCCGATCAAAAAGCCTGTGTATTACGTGAGATCGATAATCAAGCCGGTACTGCATTAATTCAGCTTCCAGAAAATGGTGGCGAACAAACCATGCAGCTTGAAGCCCTTGAGGCGACGTATGTCGGGTATTGCTTTTTGATCAAGCGCCAGTACCGCGGCGATCAATCAGTCGATTTACACCT
This sequence comes from Salinivibrio sp. IB643, assembly GCF_001996105.1. NCBI lineage: Bacteria > Pseudomonadati > Pseudomonadota > Gammaproteobacteria > Vibrionales > Vibrionaceae > Salinivibrio > Salinivibrio sp. IB643. The sequence goes on along the minus strand of NZ_MUFF01000016.1, from coordinate 53,121 downwards.
GCACGACAATAAAATCCACTGGTTTTGGCAAACGGTCAAAGACGCTGCGCCTATTTATCGCGATGCGTTGCTCGCCTCCGTGTTGGTGAACCTCTTTGCTTTAGTGTCGCCGCTGTTCGTAATGAACGTCTATGACAAGATCGTTCCTAATTTGGCGTTTGAATCCTTGTGGGTGTTAGCTAGCGGCGCCACCTTGGCCTACTGCTTTGACTTTATCATGCGCAAGTTGCGCTCCTACATGATTGATATGGCCGGGAAGAAAGTCGATATTATTGTTTCGTCTCGACTGTTTGCACGGTTGATGGGTACGCCGCTGGCCAATCGTGGCGGCAGTGTGGGGGCCACGGCCAAACAGTTGGGTGAGTTCGACTCTGTGCGAGACATGCTCACCTCGGCGACTATCACCACCTTGGTTGATTTGCCGTTTGCCGTTTTCTTTGTCGCTATTATCTATCTGGTGGCCGGGGATCTCGCGATCGTCCCGGTTGTAGCTGGTTTATTGATTTTGGGTTATACCATTTCCGTGCAGCCCAAACTGCGTGCCGCTATTGAAGAGAGTAACAAGTACGCCTCCGAGCGCCATGGTCACTTGATCGAGAGCCTCTCGGCACTTGAGGGCGTAAAAGCCAGTGGGGCGGAAGGGATTGTACAGCGTAGCTGGCAACAAATGACCGCGCATACGGCGAATTGGAACTTTAAAGTCAAACAAATCACCAACAATGTTTCTTACATTGCCACCTTCATCACCCAGATGATGGCGATTGCCGTGGTGATCCTGGGGGTATACCGGGTGGCGGATGGCGACATTTCCATGGGCGGGATCATCGCGGCAGTGATGCTTTCTAGTCGCGCGGTGTCACCGATGGCGCAAATGGCGAGTTTGCTCAATCGTTGGAATCAAACCAGCACCTCGCTGCGCCAACTGAATGCGATGATGGAGCAAGAGGATGAGTTTGCTGATAAAGGGCACCTTGTCAGTCGTAAACGCCTTAAAGGTGAACTCAGTGCCGATAACTTGGCCTTTAATTATCCAGAGACGGAAAAACCGGCGCTTTATCCATTGAATTTTCGCGTTCAGCCGGGTGAAGTAATCGCCATCTTAGGTAAAAATGGCTCGGGTAAAACCACGTTACTCAAACTGTTAGCCGGCCTTTTTCAGCCCAACCAAGGCAGTTTACGGTTTGATGGCGTCGATAGCCGTCAAATCCATCCTTCAGATTTGCGTCGCAACGTGGGCTATTTGGCACAAGATGTGACGCTGTTTCATGGCACTATTCGCGAAAATATTATGTTTGGTACGCGCSAAGTCACTGAGCACCAGCTGATGCGCGCCGTGCAGCTGTCAGGCGTGAGTTTGTTTACCGCGCAAGACCACGAAGGCCTAGATAAACAGGTGGGAGAGCGTGGCGAACGCCTTTCTCGCGGTCAGAGGCAAGCGGTGTCTTTAGCACGGGCGTTGCTTAATGAGCCGCCTGTGTTGGTGATGGATGAACCGACGGCCAGTTTAGACGCGCATGCCGAAAACCAATTTATCAAAGCCATGGAAGTGGCGGCCAAATCACGAACACTGGTGATGGTGACCCATAACATGTCACTGCTCAACCTCGCGCAGCGGGTGATTGTGATGGACAAAGGACGCATTGTGATGGATGGTCCGCGCGATAAAGTCCTCAGTAAGCTCAACAAAGGAAATGCGTCATGAGCAAGGTCGTTAAAAAGGCCAGCCAACCCGCTGATCTCGACATGATTGACGATGTTTATGGCGCGATGATGACAGATACCCCGCTCAAGTACCGTGCGGTGGTTTGGGTTGCCTTGCTGCTGATTGCAAGCTTTATTGTATGGGCCGCGGTGGCGGAGCTGGATCGGGTCACTCGGGGCAGTGGTAAAGTCATTCCTCCTTCTCATGTCCAGCTGATCCAAAGCCTAGATGGTGGCATTTTGCAGGCGATGTATGTTGATGAAGGGCAATTGGTTGAAAAAGGGATGCCTCTCGCGCGTATTGATGCCACCCGCTTTCGTTCCGATCTGGCTCAGCAAGAGCAAGAAATTGACAGTTTGCGAGCTTCGGTCACGCGCATGTACAGTGAACTTGATAGTGTCATTCTGCAGCCACCTAGCCAGCCATGGCAGCAACAGATTGAGATTGTGCCGCGTCCCATCAGTTTTCCTGACTCACTCACCAGCCGTAAACCCCAGTTAATTGCACGGCAACAGTCAGAATATCGAAGCCGACTGGACAGTCTGCGTAATCAACTGGAGATTCAGGGTCAACAAATCGTTCAGAAGCGTCAAGCCCTGGAAGAAGTGGCGTCCAAAATAAAAACGCTGACGAGCTCAATGTCTATAATGGATCGTGAGATCAATATCACACGTCCTTTGGTGAAAAAGAAGATTGTCTCAGAAGTGGAGCTTCTCAAACTGGAAAGACAGATCAATGATATGCAGGGTGAGCTGACCAACGTAAGACTGTCACGGCCTAAAATTAAAGCAGCGTTAGATGAATCTATCTTAAAACGCCGTGAGGCTGCTTTGCAGTTTATTGGTGAGACACGGGCCAAGCTGAGTGAAAGCGAGGCACGGCTGTCTCGACTCACAGAGGCGACCGTCGGGGCACAAGACAAAGTGAACAAAGCCGTGATTACTTCACCTGTCGATGGCACGGTGAAAACGGTGCACATCAACACATTGGGTGGTGTCGTGGGCCCCGGGGAAGATGTGATAGAAATTGTGCCGACAGAAGATCAGCTGCTCGTCGAAGTGAAGATTTTGCCAAAGGACATAGCGTTTTTACATCCGGGTTTACCTGCCGTTGTGAAGGTGACAGCCTATGACTTCACCCGTTACGGCGGCCTGGACGGCACCGTCGAGCACATCAGTGCCGATACGACGCAGGATGAAGAAGGTAATAGCTTTTATTTAGTACGGATTAGAACGGAATCATCACACTTAACTAGGGAGGATGGCACACCGATGCCGATTATTCCTGGCATGCTGACCTCGGTTGATATTATAACCGGCAAGCGAACAGTACTGGAATACATACTCAATCCTATTTTACGAGCAAAAGAAAACGCATTACGTGAGCGCTGAGGAATAGACTAATAGGAGCAATAACGTGCTGAATTTCTCGCATGTAGTCAAAAAAAAGCGTGTTGCGACGCTTATCCTGGCAATGAGCTTAAGCTCGCCTGCAGCCATGTCGCAAACCTTAGAGCAAGCGGTGGCTCGCTCACTCGAGTCACATCCACAAATACGTGAAGCCTTTGCGCGCTATAAAGCGCGTGAGCAATCTATAGACCAAGCCAAAGCTGGTTATTATCCCACACTGGATGCGACCGCTGGTGTGGGGCAGGAGTGGACGGACTCACCAGGCACTCGCCGTGATACCAGCACGGATGATGAAGTAGACCTAACTCGTCGTGAGCTTGGGTTATCATTACGCCAAATGCTTTTTGATGGCTTTGGTACCCAACATGAAGTGGCGCGGACACAAAACGAAGCCACGGCCGAGCAGTGGGGCTTGATTGCCACCGCAGAAGATAAAGCGTTGGAAGTGTCACGCATTTATCTGGATGTGCTCGTAGCTGAAGAAATTGTGATCCTGGCAGAAAAAAACCTAGATAACCACCAGGAAATCTACGATGCGATTGAAGAAAGCAATCAAGGTGGATTTGCCAAAGCCAGCGACTTGTCTCAGGTGACAGGACGCTTAGCGCGTGCGAACGCAAACTTAATGTCGGCGCGCAATAACCTCGCCGATGCCCGTAGTGCCTTTATGAAGGTCGTCGGTATCGCACCTGAGGACTTACACTTACCTAGACCCGATGCCGCGATGTTGCCTCAGTCGCTGGATACTACCTTGGATATGGCGTTAGATAACCATCCGCGTTTGCAATCCGCACAAGCAGATATTGCGGCGGCGAATGCGGCCCGTGATGGCTCTCGTGCCGCGTATTTACCGACCATCAACGTAGAAGTCGATGCTAATTGGAACGAAAACATTGGTGGCGAAGACGGTGCGGGTCCGCCAGATGTCGGTGGCGAGAATAATAATATCCAAGCCATGGTACGCATGCGCTACAACTTATTTAATGGTGGTGCCGATCGTGCCCGAGAGCGACAAACGGCTTATCAAACCATCGAGGCGCGAGAAGTTAATGAGATGACCCATCGCCAAGTGGTTGAAGGGGCCACTTTAGCCTGGAACGCGCGAACCTATCTTGAACAGCAGCGTGACTTTATGCGCCAACATGTCGAAGCCGCTACCGATACCCGAGATGCCTATCGCGAAGAGTTTCGCCTCAATGCGCGGACGCTTTTGGATGTATTGGACTCGCAAAATGAATTGTTTGAAACACGCCGTGAATACCTAAGTAAAGAAGCCGATGAGCGGTATGCACAATATCGAATATTAAACGCTACTGGGCAGCTGCTCGCATCGCTGCGGGTCGATATGCCTGCAAGTTGGGATACAGAGTCTTTAACGGGGCAGGAGCGTGAACAATGAAACAGCTAGCCATCGTTTTAATCACTGGGCTATTGCTTGGTGGTTGTGCCCCACAAACTGTTCAACCCATGGAAGACACGGTGACGCAAGGTCGTGATTTAACGGATAGCGATAAAGACGGCGTGATTGCCGCTCGCGATCAATGTGGTGATAGCGTTGCACAAGCCAAGGTGAACAATGAGGGGTGCCCAAGTGAGCGTATCGAACAAGAGGCGTCTGAACTCAACGTTCAGTTTGCCACTGGGGCTGCCCAGGTTCGTGAAGATCAGTATTCGGATATTCGAAGCCTTGCGGACTTTATGCGCCGTTACCCCAAAGCCAGGGTGACGATAGAGGGTCATGCGAGTAAAGTGGGCAATGCAGAATACAACATGGCGCTGTCTCAGCGACGGGCGGAAGCTATTGCCAATGTGCTAGTGACACAGTTTTATATTGAAAAAAATCGTGTGGATGTCCAAGGGTTTGGGGAAACCCAACCGTTGATTGATGACGAGAGTGATCGAGCGAATGAACAGAATCGTCGTGTGGTAGCGTCTGTGTCAGGCGAGCATGGGATAACAGAGAAACGATGGACTATATACTCGTCAGAAGAGCAATAGTTCAGCGCGATAACCTAGACATAAAAAGAGGCGTGGAATGACGCTCCATCAACGTGTGCTCTCGTTTGTCGTAACCACTGCCGTGGTCATCCTTTTGATGACCACGGCAGTGGTCTTTCATTTTGGCGTACAACAGATAGACCTAGAGCAGCAGCAACACTCACGCTTATCAAGCCAGTCACTCGCAGAGGCGTTACCTGTGGTACTTGAACAGGGCGACACGCAAAGGCTCAATAAACTGGTTTCCCACTTTATTACCATGCCTCAGGTGGAGAGGATTGTTGTCAAGCCGATGCTCTCGGGAGATCGTCAAGTGTGGGAGTCCGACTCTCCGACTCTGGATGCACCGGGGTGGTTTATACAACTGACGGGGCTCACAACCCGTACCCGATCTGTTTCGGTGAGCAACGGCTGGACACAGTTAGCGAAGCTGACCATGACGTTCGATCCTCATCAAGATATTGCTGAGTTATGGCAACGACTGGTGCGATTAGTCGGTTGGTTATTGGCTGCGGGTGTGGCCGTTATTGTCGCCGCGTCTTTTATGTTCCGTCGTGTTACCGTCCCTCTGGGGGAGCTCAGTCAGCGACTGACGTCGTTAGGACATGGTGATTTTCATCCGACGCAAGTGGCAACCAGTGTGAGTGATTTATCGGCACTGCAAAACGCCTTTAATCTTGCTGGGCAACAAGTCGCACGGATGCAGCAATCACAACAAGACGAATTGGCACGCTTGCGCGATAAACTCATGGTTGATCCGGTATCACGCTTACCGAACCGTGGCTATTTTCAGCACCAGCTGCAAAGCTTTATCAACGATGAAGTCGGTTGCAGCTTAATTCTGTTAGAGGCGGATTGGTTATCACGTTTACGCGCTCGCTATGGATATCAATACCGGGATCAATGTTGGCGATTACTAGGAGAAGCGTTAACGCAAGAGAGCTTAGCCAGCACGCATCAAGTCGTGGCAAGGTTGAGTCATAATGAAATCGCGATCTTACTGGTTACCGATGAAGAGAAAGCATTACGGCGTTACTTACGCCAGTTATTACGGGTGATCAATCAAGAGCTAGAGAATATCTCGCTACCGGTCAATCAAGGCTTTCACTTAGGTATTGCGCAAACGCGTACCGACGAGACGGTGAGCCTGATGACGAAAGCGGATAATGCATTACAACACGCGAAGCGCCAAAACGAGGTTTACTTTTGGCCAACGGATGAACAAGTTGATAGCCGGACCCGAGAGCAATGGCGGCATGTTTTGCTTGATGCGTTGCACAAAAATCCATTAGCGCTTTATGCCCAACCGGTTCGTCATCGTGATAATCAATATAATTGGCATCAAGAGGTGTACGCACACCTTTGGGTGGACGATAGCTGGCTATCTGCGGGTCAGTTGCTCAACCGTATTGAGATGTATGCATTAGGCGAAGAGTTTGATATTCACGTGTTAAATAGGGTGAGTGACTACCTCAATAAAAATCCTCACAGTGACAAGCTTGCGATCAATCTCACCATCGAAAGTGTCCAAAGCCAAACATTCTATGGTTGGTTAAGTCACTTTTTACTCAAAACCCATCTCGCCGATAAACTGGCGTTTGAAGTGTCAGAAAAAGCGGTACATGCTGATCCAGAAGCTTGCAAAGTATTGTTTCGTTTAATCCGTGGTCAAGGATTTGCCGTTGGGGTTGATCACTTTGGCCGTAATATGGATAACGTCGACTACATCAAAAATATCGAGCCTGATTATGTCAAATTGGATATCGGGTTTGGTCAGCAGTCGAGCGATGTGGATGATGTATTCATTCGCATGCTAGTCAATATTGCGCTGGGACGAGAGATCACTGTCATTGCCACCGGGATTGAACAATCAGAGCAGCACCAGTATTTTCATCAGTTAGGTTGTCAGGGCTATCAAGGCTATATTATGCCACCGATCAGGTTAGATAGTGGTGAGCAGCCTTAGTTTCAGTCGGCTACTTTTTGCATCACCCACGCATCTTCTCGTCGACCGTCGGCACACGCATAATAGTGTTTTCGGCGGCTGACGGGCTTAAAGCCATATTTTTGATACAAGACTTGCGCCGCGATGTTGCTTTCGCGTACCTCCAGCCAGATACTCTCCGCACCGGCTTCATTCAGGCGTTTGATCATCGCCTCAAGTAAAATACTTCCCCATCCTTGCCCTTGATAGGTGGGCTCAATCGCAATGTTCAATAATTCTCCCTCCCCGGCGACACAGCGCGCGTAAAAATACCCAATCAGTAATGGGTGTGGCTGCATTAAATGAAGCCCATACGCGTGGTCAAAACGGCCAGTTGGCGCCGCCAGTTGGATACCTGACCAGGGTGAACTGTGGGCGCGCTGCTCGATTGCGCTGATGGCTGTGATGTCATCGTGCGCCAGCGGACAAAGATAATAATCAGTCATATTGGCAAATCTGCCGCCACAGATCGCGTTTGGCGGTTGGGTTGTCGTGCATCTGCGCTAAGGGAATCGAATCTAAACGTCGTACGCCATCAATAATTACATCCGGTGTGTCAATATACCAGCACCAGGTTAAGCGATGTTCACCCAGTGCCGACAACGCTGCATGCGGTAATTGACGCGCCTGCTCGGGGTGCAATTTCATGCTCTTGAGTATATTGCCGAACAACCACGCATCTTTTTCACTGAGCGGCGTATCACAGACCAGCAATAATTGGCAGGCGTCTGGTAACTGGATAACTTCGTGCGTTTGGTTATAAATGGCTGGATGACGTAACTGCCAGACGTCGAGGCCCATCGCTTGTAAACGTTGAATGTCGGTTAACATCGTTTTGGCATCCGTATTAAGCGGTCGCGGCGGCTAATTGCTTATACCACCAGGTATCGTTGGTCTGTATCGGGGCAAACTCAGCGCGCGCTGCCTCAGCACTGGGCATTATTTTAAGCCGGGTATAGCCAAACTCAAAGAGGGTGGATTCCGCTTCGTCCAAGAGTGGCATTAAAAGGTCGGGATCTGGACTGTGCCATAACGCGATTTCTTGGCTGTTGTTATCCATTTGCGCATCAATCACTACAATATGGCCCTGTACCTCTCCCATATCGCTGGTCGCGAGCAACGACAGAGAAATAAGCCCGGCTTCACGCCATTGCTTGAGTTGGTCGGCTTGATAAGGACGCGTGATATCGTCGCGCCACCAACGATCCAGTTTAACCAAGTCGGCGGGCGCTTCTGAGCGAATAAGCATAAGACATACAGCGGTGAGTAAATGTTGTGGTCAGGATAACCGATTCCCGATCCGGTGCAAGAGTGACAGTGAGTCTCGCACAGATTGTTACGCAGCTAAATGCATAAATAGCCGCCAAATTGTGCAGTTTGGCAACACACTCTCGCTTTTTTACTGATTTTGAGTGCCTTTTCTCTTTTTACCGATAAATGTGCGGTATATAGTGAGAAAAGCTTGAACCTATGACGTGTGCCTCATAAAGTGCTACTGACAATGAAGTTAAAAGTGTCTAATATATGAGACGCTTGTCTCGATGATGATGTAATCGAGCGTGATTACCCAATGTGAGCCCCCATGCCAATATCGTCGTTAAATGATTGGTTTTACTGCTTAACCGATAACAGTCCGTTCCTTTTTGCCATTCTAGATAGTACCGATCGCTACGTGTACGCTAACCCGCGCTATTGTGAGTTGGCGGGTCTTTCCTCTGTCTCGTTGAAGGGGCTTTGTGACAAAGACACGCTAGGCGAGGCGTTTTATCAAGCGGTAAAACCGCATTATGAGAAAGCAAGACGCGGGGATGGCGTGGAAGGAGAAGTGGTGATTGCGGATGAGTATCATAGCTCAAGCTTTCATTTCAGTGTGGCACCGCTTAAAAACTATAAGGATGAGCAAGGACAGCCTTGTGTTATTTTCCATGCAGTTGACACCTCGGAACGTCAAATTTTAGCCAGTGCGCTGGAAGAAGCGGATGAAAAATATCATCGTTTAAGTTCATTGATCGACGATGGCTGTTGCCTGGTGGAGGACGGTTGTATTCTCTCCGCGAACCCTGCTGCAGCGACCTTGCTAGGGGTGGCATCCGCAGACGACTTGCTCGGTGAGCCGGTGGCGAATTATTTAGCGCTTGCCGATCAAAACCATTCGGTGATAGAGCGCTTAGCGAGTGCCAATGATCGCGAGTGCATTGACGCATTGAGTAGTAAAAAAGGTGCGTCTGTGCGCCTTTCTCAGTCGCCGATTCAGGTATTAGGTAAACAAGCCACTATGTTGCGCTTACACGCACCTTATACAGAGGTGAAGCGGCTGCAACCCGCACAGCACGATGAAATAAGCAAAGTGGGCGAGCCGCAATGGGCCAATATTGATGCCTTGACAGGATTGTATAATCGCTATGGCTTTAGCAGTGAACTGGATAAACTGATCCGTGCGCAGACGCCTTTAGCCATGTTATATCTTGACGTGGATAATTTTAAAAACATCAATGACTCGCTAGGCCACCACGTGGGTGATCGGGTGTTGCAAGATATCGCACAACGTTTACGCGCACTGCTTTCCGCCGACACCATTATTGGTCATTTGGGGGGCGATGAATTTGCGGTGATCCTACCCAAACCTGCCACTGAAGACATGGTCGAGCAGTTAGCTGACAAGGTTGTTGGCGCGATTAGCCAGCCTTTTGAACTGCACTACTTTAGCAAATATTTGGCCTGTTCCTTGGGGATGGTGCGCTACCCTGAAGACGGTAAAGATGCCAGACAATTACTGCAAAATGCCGACACGGCAATGCATGAGGCGAAAGAGCAAGGCCGAAACCGTGTGGTTGAGTATAACAACAGTATGAGCAAAGAAGCGCGGATGCGTCTGTGGCTGGAAATTGAGCTGCAAAAAGCGTTGCAAAGCAAAAGCCTAGAAGTCTGGTATCAGCCCAAAGTGAATGCGGGTGATTTTCGTATCAATGGCGCAGAGGCTTTGGTGCGCTGGAAGCATCCAGTGGAAGGTTACATCAGTCCAGGGCGTTTTATCCCTGTGGCTGAGCGCTGCGGCTTGATAGAGGCGCTTGGGCGCCATGTGATGCGGGAAGTGTTTCAAAATGTTCATCGTTGGCGGCAACAAGGATTATTACCGGGCCGGGTCGCGATCAATTTATCGCCAGAGCAATTTAGTAGCCCTAAGTTAATTGAACATATGGAAAAGCTATTAAAAGCAACCGGCGCCAATCCTGAAGATATTACCTTTGAACTTACCGAAAGCGCGGTAATGAGAAATGATGAGCACGCGCTGACCATGCTGAATGCGATTAAATCATTAGGGTTTGCGTTATCGATTGATGATTTCGGGACAGGGTACTCGTCGTTGTCCTATCTCGCGCGCTTTCCGCTTGATGAGCTCAAAATCGATCGCGCCTTTATCCATGAGATGGATGCGCTCAGTAAGCAGGTGACGCTGGTGGAAAGTATTATCCACCTTGGGCGAGCGATGGAGATGACGGTGGTGGCTGAGGGCGTCGAAACTCGCCAGCAAGCATCGATGTTGACCAACTTACATTGCGACACCATTCAAGGCTATTACTTTCACTCTCCGATGCCGAAGCGAGAGTTTGAACAATTGCTACATAAAAATAAGCCGCAAAATCAACCGCCACAGCTATTAGCGCCCACCCACCCGTGATGATTATGTGTCAGTGAAAATAAAAAAGAGCAGGAAAACCTTGCTCTTTTTAGTGTGGTATATGGGTCGCAAGCATGGGCTATGGCTGACGGTAAGCCAGGCGGTTGAGTTCAAGTAGCGCGTAACGATGCTCAACAAATTGATAGACATTACCTGACATGGCGAGCTTATAAAGCGCGACAGCGCGATCGTTATCGCCTTGATATTGGTACCGTTTGGCGAGATAAAAATACGCTTCACACAGGCGCTCTGCTAATTGTTGGTTATCTTTGCCCTGAGCGGCTAATTGTTCAAGCAACTCGCGTTCGCTGATCACCCCCAGATACATGTCTACCAGTTGCCAGCCCCAGCCGGTTGTCTCGGCGTTTGCTTTGCGGGTTAACAAGGCTTGTTGAGCTTGGGATTCACCTTGCCAATCGCGCTCCACTAAATAAAGCCAAATCAGGCGATAAGGGTCGTCGCGATCTTCTTGGTAGTGATTAAGTAAGTCTTGATAGGCCAGACGATAGCGCCCGCCATAATACAGGGCAATACCGCGGTTACGTTCGGCATAACTATGGCTATCATCAAGCTCTAACGTTGAGTCAAACGCTTCGTAAGCCGCATCGTAATGGCCATTTTGAGTAAAATAGACACCGAGAATATTGAATACATTGGGTTGGTCAGGCTTTAAAGATAAAGATTGGTTGAAATCTAATCGTGCTAAGTCGCGCATGCCAAGATTATCGTGCATTAATCCACGTTCATAATGCAGTTGCGCACGTGCCTCGTCGCTTAAATCCTTTCGTGCGAGTAATTGATCGATGCGTGCCAAATGGACTTCCTGTTGCAGTGTTGGCTGCAAGGGAACGGCCATCGGTGGGAAAGTCCACTGACTGCTACATCCTGCCAGCAACAATGACGCCATCATCAGCAATAACAGCGCCACATTGGTCAGTGGTTTATAAAAAACGGTCATGAAGGCGCATCTCCGTGTAAAAAAAAGGGGGCCTCAGCCCCCTTTATATCATGAATAACTCGATGACTCTAAGCGTCAGTACTTGGCGCTTGCTCCGCAGGTGCGGCGTCTTCTGAAGGTTTGTCTGTGCCTTTCTCAGATGCGGCCTCTTTCATGCTTAGGCGGATGCGTCCTTGGCGATCAACCTCGAGCACTTTGACGTCCACTTCTTGGCCAACTTGAAGGTAATCGGTCACTTTCTCAACACGCTCATCGGCGATTTGAGAAATGTGAACCAGGCCATCTTTACCGCCAATCACAGAGACGAAGGCACCGAAATCAACGATACGCTGAACCTTACCGGTATAGATACGGCCCACTTCGACTTCTGCAGTGAGTGCCTCGATGCGTGAAATGGCATCTTTGGCTGCTTCACCGTCGGTGGCCGCAATTTTTACCGTACCATTGTCGTCGATTTCGATCGTGGTGCCGGTCTCTTCGGTCAGCTGACGGATCACTGCGCCGCCTTTACCAATCACATCACGGATCTTATCAGGATTGATGCTCATGGTATGGATACGAGGGGCAAACTCAGAGATGTCATCACGAGCTGAACCAATCGCTTGATCCATCACATCCAAGATGTGCAGACGCGCGCCTTTTGCTTGGCTCAGGGCGATTTGCATGATCTCTTTGGTGATCCCTTCGATTTTGATGTCCATCTGCAAAGCAGTCACACCGTCGTCGGTACCGGCCACTTTAAAGTCCATATCACCGAGGTGATCTTCGTCACCCAAGATGTCTGAAAGAACAACAAACTCGTCGCCTTCTTTCACCAGACCCATGGCAATACCGGCCACGGATTTTTTCACCGGTACACCGGCATCCATCAGCGCAAGGGATGTACCACAGACAGATGCCATGGATGACGAACCGTTAGATTCGGTGATCTCAGACACCACACGGACGGTGTACGGGAAATCGTCCTGGCTTGGCATCACCGCAGCGATACCGCGTTTAGCGAGACGGCCATGGCCAATTTCACGGCGCTTTGGTGAGCCAACAAATCCAGTTTCACCCACACAGTATGGAGGGAAGTTGTAATGCAGCATGAAGCCTTCTTGGCGCTCACCCATGATCGAGTCAATGGTTTGCGCATCACGCTGGGTACCCAAGGTCGCCGTTACTAGCGCTTGCGTTTCACCACGGGTAAATAAGGCACTGCCGTGTGTACGTGGCAATACGCCGGTACGGACATCAAGGGCGCGAACCATGTCTTTTTCACGGCCATCAATGCGCGGTTCGCCGGCGATAATACGCCCACGAACCACGGTTTTTTCTAGGTCGCCAAGCATGCCGAGGATTTCACGTTCATTGAGGCTTTCGTCTTCACTTAGCAAAGCGGCAACCACGTCTTGCTTCACCTGGCCAACTTGCTCGTAACGGGCCATTTTTTCAGTGATCTGGTAGGCCTGAGCCAATGGACCTTGTGCCATTTCAGCTACACGGGTTTGTAGCGCAGCGTTCACTTCTGGCGCTTGCCAATCCCAAGTAGGCGTTCCCACTTCGGCGGCAAATTCTTTAATGGCGTTGATCGCGGTTTGCTGTTGCTCGTGACCAAACATTACAGCTTGCAGCATTTGCTCTTCGCTCAAGCGATCAGCTTCTGACTCAACCATCAGTACTGCGCCTTCTGTCCCTGCAACAACCAGGTCCAGTTTACTTTCGTCGAGTTGCGCTGGGCTTGGGTTAAGAACCAACTCGTCGTTGATATAACCCACGCGTGCAGAGCCAATCGGGCCGTTGAATGGGATGCCTGAAATCGCTAAGGCGGCAGAGGTACCCAGCATGGCGACAATGTCAGGGCTAACGGCTGGGTTAACAGACACAACCGTCGCAATGACTTGTACTTCGTTTTTGAACGAATCAGGGAAAAGCGGACGGATTGGGCGGTCAATTAAGCGTGCGGTGAGGGTTTCTGACTCAGATGGACGGCCTTCGCGTTTGAAGAAACCACCTGGGATTTTACCTGCTGCGTACGTACGCTCTTGGTAGTTGACGGTTAGAGGGAAAAAGCTTTGGCCTTCGGCGGCTTCTTTTTTACCGACAACAGAGACGAATACCGAGGTATCGTCCATGCTGACCATGACGGCACCATTGGCTTGGCGTGCCATGACGCCCGTTTCCAATGTCACAGTATGATTGCCGTATTGGAATGTTTTTACGATTGGATTCACAGATTATTTCCTTGTTGCTGAGGGATAAACCCTTTGATTTATCTCACTAATTGTCGGCTTTCAGCTGTTCACCATCGCGACTAATGAAAGCACGCTGCGCGGATGGTTGATCTTGATGGGCAGTATGCTGTCAATAGTCGCGACCTAATGGTCGACGTTGTTGACTGTTTTACAGCTGAAAGTGGCACTAATTATACACGTGCTTCACCAATAACGACACCACAGGGCCGTCAATTGACGACATTTGTGATGGATTTGGCAAGCAAACTTGACCCTAACGTGTGCAGATAACCGTGCCAAGTCAGATTTGTGAATTGAAGCTGGCTACAAGATCAGCGAAAATACGCCACCTTTGTGATTTACTTCCTCAGTTGGCGCTCGATTGCCGCCTGAATCAAACAAGAAGATAACCTGCTATGTCAAATACACCGCTGCAACAGGAAGTTGATAAACGACGCACCTTTGCAATTATCTCCCACCCGGATGCGGGTAAAACTACCATTACTGAAAAAGTGCTGTTGTTCGGACGTTTGATTCAAACAGCCGGTACGGTCAAAGGGCGCGGCTCTAACCAGCATGCCAAGTCAGATTGGATGGACATGGAAAAAGAGCGTGGGATCTCGGTGACCACCTCGGTGATGCAATTTCCTTACAACAACTGCTTGGTAAACCTGCTTGATACCCCAGGGCACGAGGATTTCTCGGAGGATACCTATCGAACATTGACGGCGGTTGACTCTTGTTTGATGGTGATTGATGCCGCGAAAGGGGTTGAGGACCGGACCCGTAAGCTGATGGAAGTGACTCGCCTTCGTGACACGCCGATCATCACCTTTATGAACAAATTGGATCGAGATATTCGCGATCCGATGGAGCTGCTTGATGAAGTCGAAAGTGAGCTCAATATTGCCTGTGCGCCAGTATCATGGCCAATTGGCTGCGGCAAAGGCTTCCAAGGTGTTTATCACATTCACCGTGATGAAAGCATTCTCTATCAGTCTGGTCAGGGGCATAAAATCCAGGATGCCCGTATCATCAAGGGCTTGGAAAACCCTGAGCTGGATGATGCAATTGGCGCTGACATAGCGCAAGATTTGCGTGACGAGCTGGAGTTGGTAATGGGGGCCTCGCATGAATTTGATCGTGAGCTGTTCTTAAGCGGTGAGCTGACGCCGGTATTCTTTGGTACCGCACTGGGTAACTTCGGTGTGGATCATATGCTGGACGGCTTGACCGAGTGGGCGCCTAAGCCGATGGCGCGGTCAACTCATGATCGTGAAGTAAGTGCCGATGAAGATAAATTCTCAGGCTTTGTGTTTAAAATCCAAGCCAATATGGATCCACGTCACCGTGACCGTATTGCTTTTATGCGTATTGTCTCCGGTAAGTATCAGCAGGGAATGAAGCTGCGCCATGTACGTTTAGGCAAACAAATCAATATTTCTGATGCGGTGACCTTTATGGCAGGGGATCGGTCACGGGCTGAAGATGCGTTTGCCGGCGATATTATTGGCCTGCATAACCATGGCACCATTCAGATTGGCGATACCTTTACCCAAGGAGAAGATCTTAAATTTGCCGGGATCCCGAACTTTGCGCCTGAGCTATTCCGTCGCATTCGTCTCAAAGATCCATTGCGTCAAAAGCAACTATTGAAAGGCCTCATTCAGTTATCTGAAGAGGGCGCAGTACAGGTATTCCGCCCGATGCAGTCGAACGATCTCATTGTTGGCGCGGTCGGTGTCCTGCAGTTTGATATGGTGGTGGCGCGCTTGAAAGCCGAGTATAACGTTGACGCACTCTACGAGCCGATCAATGTCGCCACCGCGCGTTGGGTTGAGTGTAAGGATGAGAAGAAGCTGGATGAATTCCAGCGCAAAAATCAAGCTAATCTCGCGCTGGATGGCGGCGATAACCTGACCTATATCGCGCCGACGATGGTCAACCTCAACCTGACGCAAGAGCGTTTCCCAGACATTGATCTTAGAGCCACCCGTGAGCACTAAGTGATCTTGGCGTATGTCAAAGACATCGCAGTGAGGTAGGCAAAGTGTCTTGTCCCACTGTGAATGAGGGGTAAACCTTCTATAATGCCGTCTATATAGAGACGGCATTCTACTCTCGAGAGGACAGCGATGATGAAGGTGGTTTTGGCGGTTAAAGCATGATTGATACCCATTGTCACTTCGATTTCTCCCCTTTTAATCAGGCGCCGGATGAGTACTGGCAAGCGGCGCGTGAGGTTGGCGTTACGCGCATGGTGGTACCAAGTGTCAATGAACAAAACTGGCCGGCGGTATTAGCGCTGACGGAACGTTTTACTGAGATGTATGCTGGCTTGGGGTTACATCCATGTTTTATCGATATGCACACAGACAACAGCCTCGCCGTATTAAAAGATGCGCTGGTATCACGGCCATTGTCCTGCGTGGCGGTCGGCGAAGCCGGTCTGGATTATTTTGTCGCGCACACCCCAGAGATGAAGCAGCGTCAGCACGCCTTACTTGATGGTCAGTTATGGCTTGCGCGCCGTTATGACTTGCCCATTATTTTGCATAGCCGTCAATCTCATAACGACTTGCTGCGACTGGTGAAAGCGTATCCTGGCGTGCGCGGTGTGCTGCATGCGTTTAGCGGTAGCGAGCAACAAGGCAAACAATTTATTGATGCTGGGCTAATGCTTGGCGTGGGGGGCACCGTCACCTATGAGCGGGCGAATAAAACGCGTCAAGCTATCGCGCGCTTACCGCTCAACCATTTGCTCTTGGAAACCGATGCCCCTGACATGCCACTTGCGGGATATCAAGGAAAACCCAACACACCCGCCCAGGTATCTCGGGTGGTCGATGTGGTCGCAGCGTTAAAAAGCTGTGATAGAGATCACCTGGTGGCCGAAACATCAGGCAATGCTGAAAGAATGTTTGGCTTTCACTAAGCGCGAACGTGCGTGAGACAAACGTTTGCAGTTGTATAAGCTCACAAAACTAGATCAAAGTCATACTTATTGATGCATTGCAAAATAGTTTTACAGAGAACTGTGATTGGAATATTACTTTAATGTGACTGCTCTGCGTATAATCCCTCCCCGGAAGCCAAATTCCACTCTGTCGAGACGCCAACTTTTTACTTTGAGGATGCCAATACTATGAGCCTGCTGATGAGCGTAATCGGGATGGTTGTACTGCTAGGAATAGCTGTTCTCCTTTCTGACAATCGCAAAGCCATTAACCTCCGTACCGTGGGTGGCGCATTTGCTATCCAACTCTTTTTCGGTGCTTTCGTACTGTATGTCGACGTGGGTCGTGACATTCTTTACGGCGCATCACAATACGTTGCCAACGTCATCGCATATGGTGACGAAGGGATCAGCTTCATCTTTGGTGGACTGGTTTCTGACAAAATGTTTGAACTGTTCGGCGGTGGCGGTTTCGTCTTCGCACTGAAAGTTCTGCCTGTTATCGTATTCTTCTCATCACTGATCAGTGTGCTTTACTACCTGGGTATTATGCAGGTTGTGATTAACGTACTCGGTGGGGGGTTGCAAAAGGCCTTGGGTACATCGCGTGCCGAATCCATGTCTGCGACGGCGAACATCTTCGTGGGTCAAACAGAAGCGCCTCTCGTGATTCGTCCCTTTGTCCCGCGCATGACCCAATCAGAGCTGTTTGCCGTGATGTGTGGTGGTCTTGCCTCTGTCGCCGGTGGTGTATTGGCCGGTTATGCGTCAATGGGTGTACCGCTTGAGTACTTGATTGCCGCTTCATTTATGGCGGCGCCTGGTGGTCTGTTGTTTGCTAAAATCATCAAGCCAGAAACTGAAGAGCCAGTTGAACAAATGGCCGATGCCACCGCAGAAGGCGTTGAAAAGCCTGCTAACGTCATCGATGCCGCTGCTGGTGGTGCCTCTTCAGGTATGCAACTGGCCCTGAACGTGGGTGCAATGCTACTTGCCTTTATCGGTTTGATTGCTCTTATCAACGGTATGCTAGGTGGTATCGGCGGTTGGTTTGGTTATCCAGACATTACGCTTGAGCTGATCCTGGGTTACTTGTTTGCCCCATTTGCGTTCCTTATCGGTGTGCCATGGGAAGAAGCAGTGGTTGCCGGCTCTTTCATCGGTCAGAAGATCGTCGTCAACGAATTTGTCGCTTACCTCAACTTCACCCAATATCTTGGCGATAACGCACAAGTTGTTGCGGCAACGGGTGTTGAGATGACGGAGAAAACCAAAGCGATTATCTCATTCGCATTGTGTGGTTTTGCTAACTTGTCATCGGTGGCCATTTTGCTTGGCGGTCTCGGTGGTCTGGCGCCTAGCCGTCGTCCAGAGATTGCACGCTTTGGTGTCAAAGCGGTGGTTGCTGGTACCTTGTCTAACCTGATGGCGGCAACAATTGCGGGTCTATTTGTGACGCTAACCATGGCTGGTTAATCGTTTACGCGCGAAAAAATCGTGCCACATAGAACGCCACACAGTGAATCTGTGTGGCGTTTTTTTATAGGGTGTATACTCAGGGAGTATCCGATAAATAAAGTGAAGCTAGTTAACAAAATAAGGAAAAACGATGCAGGAAGTGCTCCTTGCGGTAGTCGCCGGGTTTTTAGTCGGTGTTTTGTTTAGTGCTATCAAGTTACCTATCCCCGCGCCACCGGTTTTGTCGGGTGTGATGGGGATTGTTGGTGTCTACTTAGGTGGGATCGGCTACCAGTGGATTATCGAACGGTTTTTCAGCTAACCCGTATTGATTCTGCCAAGCAACACTGTATTTTCCAACAGAAACGGTAAAAACTAGTTTTGCCGAAACGGCGTTGGTAAAATAAGTGAAGGCCGTCAAAGTTTGGTGGCGCCACAATCTTTATTTTCCTCTTATGGTTAGCAACAAAGGTGTGGCTAGCCCCAATCGAAAACGTCCAATGGTAGAACTGCGAACACAAATGTGTTTGCACGCGGCAACAAGGATGGTTGGTTGAAGGCGGCGCAAGGTCCAGCCTCAAACTTTATGGAGCCAAGTCCGCTGAGCAGCAACCGGCTATAAGTGACGGTTGCCAACACAGTGGCCAACCCAATACCTGTTTGGCAAAAGAATGAGGACTGGAGATATCCAATGAACGAATTACATACCGCGGCCCTACGCGCACTCAAATTAATGGATCTGACCACGCTGAATGATGATGACACCGATGAAAAAGTGATCACCCTGTGTCAGAACGCGAAAACGGCTGTGGGTAATACGGCTGCTGTCTGCATTTATCCGCGCTTTATTCCGATTGCGAAAAAAACATTACGCGAACAAGGCACGCCAGATGTCCGTATCGCGACCGTGACTAATTTCCCACATGGCAATGATGACATAGATATTGCGGTGGCAGAAACCAAAGCTGCCGTTGCCTATGGCGCCGATGAAGTGGACGTCGTTTTTCCATACCGTGCGCTGATTGCTGGTGACGAAAGTACTGGCGCTGAGCTGGTGAAACAATGTAAAGCGGCATGTGGTGACAAGGTGTTGCTTAAAGTGATTATCGAAACCGGTGAACTCAAAACTGAGGCCCTGATCAAGCGCGCCTCGGAGATTGCCATTGAGGCGGGGGCCGACTTTATCAAAACCTCTACCGGTAAAGTGACTGTCAATGCCACGCCTGAAGCGGCTGAGATCATGCTGAATGTGATCAAAGACAAAGGCGTTGCAGAACGTGTTGGCTTTAAGCCAGCCGGTGGCGTGCGCACCGCAGAAGATGCGCAGCAATACCTGGCTATGGCCGATCGCATTCTCGGCGACCAATGGGCCGATAACCGCCACTATCGTTTTGGCGCATCTAGCTTGTTGGCGAACTTACTCCACACCTTGGGTGAAGGCGAAAAAGCGGCTGAAGGTGGCTATTAATCAAGTTGCCACTCACCCAAACAGTGGGGCGATCGAGGGTCGTGTCCTCGGTCGCTCACGTATTGAGCTAGTAAGGAGGATGCATGATCTTACCTCAGGAAATTATTCGTAAGAAGCGCGACAACATCGCGTTAAGCAAAGAAGAAATTTATTCGTTCATCCAGGGTGTTGCGAATGACTCAGTGTCGGAAGGCCAAATTGCTGCATTTGCGATGGCGATTTACTTCAATGATATGACCATGGATGAGCGTGTGGCTCTGACCTGTGCGATGCGCGATTCCGGTATGACCATCGATTGGTCACACATGCATTTTGATGGCCCCGTCGTGGATAAGCACTCGACAGGGGGCGTCGGTGATGTAACCTCGTTAATGCTGGGCCCTATGGTGGCGGCATGCGGCGGTTATGTGCCGATGATTTCAGGCCGTGGCTTAGGCCATACCGGCGGCACACTTGATAAACTGGAGTCTATTCCGGGTTATAACATCATGCCAAGCAACCAGGTGTTTGGTGATGTCACACGTGATGCTGGCGTGGCGATCATTGGCCAAACTGGCTCTTTGGCACCGGCCGATAAACGTGTGTATGCCACCCGAGATGTCACCGCCACCGTTGACAATATCTCATTGATCACAGCATCAATCTTGTCGAAAAAGCTCGCGGCAGGTCTCGATGCTTTGGTCATGGATGTCAAAGTAGGATCGGGGGCGTTTATGCCCACGTATCAAGATTCAGAGGTGCTGGCGAAATCGATTGTGGGCGTGGCCAATGGTGCCGGCACCAAAACCAGTGCGTTACTCACTGACATGAACCAAGTGTTGGCATCGTCGGCGGGTAATGCATTGGAAGTGAAAGAAGCGGTCGACTTTTTGACCGGTCGTTACCGCAACCCTCGCCTGTATAATGTGACCATGGCACTGTGTGCGGATATGCTGGTGGTGAGCGGGCTAGCGTCAGATGTGACGCAAGCGAAACAAAAATTGGATCACGCATTGGATAGCGGTCGTGCTGCCGAGTGTTTTGCCAAAATGGTCGCAGGCCTAGGTGGTCCCTCTGACTTTGTCGAGTCGCCGGATCAATACCTGGCCAAAGCGTCAGTCATTAAGCCTGTCTATGCCGACCGTGCTGGAACGGTCAACGCGATGGATACGCGGGGATTGGGCATGGCTATTATAGAAATAGGTGGCGGCCGTCGGGTTGCCAGCGATAAAATTGATTATGCCGTTGGGTTGAACGAAATGATTCGTCTGGGGCAAAACGTGGATGAGCAAACACCGCTCGCCATGCTCCACGCTCAAACTGAAGAGCAATGGCAACAAGCGGCCAATGCGGTGCGAACCGCAGTGAAAGTAGCTGATGAGGCACCCAGTTCTACGCCGGACGTATATCGTCGTATCAGCTTACAAGACGTCTAATGGAGGCGATCATGAAACGCGCAATTGTATTAGTTTTAGACTCATTTGGTATTGGCGCCACTGAAGACGCCGTAAAATTTGGTGACCAAGGTGCTAACACTCTTGGCCACATCGCACAAGCGTGCGCAAAAGGTGAAGCCGACAACGCCGATCGCAAAGGTCCACTGTCTTTGCCTAACATGACCAAACTTGGACTCGGTAAAGCCTGTGAAGAATCATCAGATTATTTCCCTGAAGGACTGGATCCTCACGCCGAGATCATTGGTGCTTATGCGCATGCCAAAGAGCTGTCGTCAGGGAAAGATACTCCATCTGGCCACTGGGAAATTGCCGGTGTGCCTGTCTTGTTTGAGTGGGGGTATTTTTCTGATCTGACCAATAGCTTCCCAGAAGTACTGCTTGACCGCATTGTTGAGCGTGCAGGGCTACCGGGTTATATCGGTAACTGCCATGCATCGGGAACGCAGGTGCTCGACGATCTTGGTGAAGAGCACATGAAAACCGGGAAACCGATCTTCTATACCTCGGCAGACTCTGTGTTCCAGATTGCCTGCCACGAAGACACCTTTGGGCTAGACAATCTGTATGATCTTTGCCAGATCGTGCGTGAAGAGCTGGAAGACTACAACATTGGCCGTGTGATTGCGCGCCCGTTTGTTGGTCCAGGTAAAGGCCAGTTCGAGCGTACCGGTAACCGCCGTGATTTATCGGTTGAGCCACCGTCAGCCACCGTACTGCAAAAAATTGTCGATGAGAAAGGCGGTGATGTCATTTCTATTGGTAAGATTGCTGATATTTATGCTCACTGTGGGATCACCAAGAAAATCAAAGCAACTGGCCTTGAAGCGCTGTTTGATGCCACTAAAGATGCGATCAAAGAAGCGGGCGACAACAGTTTAGTCTTTACTAACTTTGTCGACTTTGATTCCGCCTATGGTCACCGTCGTAATGTTGCCGGCTATGCAGCTGCACTCGAGTATTTCGACCGCCGCTTGCCTGAAATTATGGCGATGTTGGAAGACGATGATGTGCTGCTACTGACTGCAGACCACGGCTGTGATCCAACCTGGCCAGGTACGGATCATACTCGTGAGCACATCCCGGCATTGGTCTATGGTAAAAAAGTGCCAGCTGGCTCGCTAGGTCGCCGCGAAACGTTTGCGGATATTGGCCAATCGTTGGCACATTATTTTGATACCTCACCAATGGATTACGGCAAGTCATTCTTGTAATCGTCTCCGAGTGATCGCAATAAAAAGAGATGGCAGCGTGCCATCTCTTTTTTTGTTGCCTCTCTCTAACTGACTAGGTTGTCGATACTATGATGGCGTTACCAAGGCAGTATGCTTGATCGGTTGTCGCGCCGTAGTAGTATGGCCATCAATAGCGCGCCGAGAAACAGCGCCAATCCCTGTAGGGCACGAAGCTCAGTAATGGTCGATTGGATCTGTTGTTTGGCATGATCAATCACCGAATGGTGTTCAAGCGTGAGGCGTAAAAAGCCGATAATATCGCCATCACGGCTAATGGGCGTCATTAATTGCTGTCGTCCTTCGCTTTCGAGTCCAAGCGGCGTGGTGAGGCCCACGGCGGTTTCAAGCGGCAACGCATGGGTAGAGCGGACAACGGGGCGCCCGTTAAGTTGATAAAAGCTGGCATCGCGAATCAAAGGCTCGGTCGCTAGCTGGTCGGCG
Source organism: Salinivibrio sp. IB643 (assembly GCF_001996105.1). Taxonomy (NCBI): domain Bacteria; kingdom Pseudomonadati; phylum Pseudomonadota; class Gammaproteobacteria; order Vibrionales; family Vibrionaceae; genus Salinivibrio; species Salinivibrio sp. IB643. Next base: position 30,184 of record NZ_MUFF01000016.1, on the reverse strand, counting down.
AGGGTTTGCAGTGGCTGGTAATTTTTGTCGACCAATGCATCATAGGCTTGCGCGCCGATTTGACGTGTCATTAACTGGGCGAGCTGATCGGTTTGCTGATAAAGCGCTTGATACTGGCGTTGGCTTAAGGTCGTACTATAGAGCATTAACGCCGCAATGGCACTGAATGCACTGATCAGAATTCCCCACCGAGTGGTTCGCCGTAGCGCTTTGCGCGAAATTGAAAACATACCTACCTCAAAGCCGTGTTGACGGCGTAATTAGCACTGGAGCTGAGTACACTTTTTATGGTATCACAGCCTCAACTCGATTGTTTTATTGACGAGGCTCTGCTTGAGAGCTGAAAAGGAAAATACTGACCATGGATAAGGCTAAGCCCTTGGCAATTTACCGCGCATCCGGACTGTATCGTCGCTTTCCCACTGTTACCCGCACGCTTCCCTATCGACGCCGAAACGGTGGCTGGATTCTCTTCGCTGAGACCATTAGCGTTGATCATTTAGACAATATTGCTTTTTTTACCGGTCACGCAGTCGACGTCATGGATGCGTGGTGTGTCGGCCCGTATCAGATTTTATTAATGAGTGGTGAGCTCACGCCCGATCACCGAGCCGTGATTGATGCTCTCGGATTAGATTGTGCAGATCTGCACGCATTGCCAGATTTAAGTAAACCTGGATTGGCTGTGTTTGATATGGACTCAACAGCCATTGAGGTTGAATGTATTGATCAAATTGCCGCACTTGCAGGTGTAGGTGAGGCGGTCTCGGCGGTGACAGAGCGGGCAATGCTCGGAGAGCTTGATTTTGAGGCGAGCCTGCGCCAACGTGTGGCTGCGCTTAAAGGTACAGATATTGCTGTTCTTGATGAGGTGAAAGCGCATTTACCGTTAATGCCAGAAATGGCGGCGTTAGTCGCAAGCTTAAAAGCACACGGCTGGTACGTGGCAATCGCGTCTGGCGGCTTCACTCACTTTTCTGATCACCTTCAGCATCAGTTAGGGTTAGATTATGCCGAATCAAACCAGCTTGGCGTTGACGAGGGCAAATTGACTGGCGACGTGGTAGGGGCTGTTGTCGATGCCCAGCGTAAAGCGGATATTTTAACCACACTGGCGCAGCAGTACGATATTGATCCTGAGAATACCTTAGCGGTCGGGGATGGCGCCAATGATCTGGCAATGATGGAGGCGGCTGGACTCGGCATTGCCTATCACGCCAAGCCAACCGTGAATGCTCGAGCACAAACCGCAGTGAAACATTGTTGGCTCGGAGGGGTGCTTTGCGTACTCTCTGCGAGCCTGCGAGCGGGGAAAATTAGCTGGCAACCGCGTTAACGGCCCAAGCGCATCAATACTTCGTCGGTGACATCCACTAACTCACCGTACGCACACAGCGAGATAAATTCGTCTTCGAGTTGGCGTGCTTTATGGCTGTCACGCTTGAGTAGCGCCGATAATTGTGATGGCTCAATGTCTTGCTCTGCGTGAGTCATAGGCGTCATGCGATTGCGTATCACGGCAAACGTGCCGCCTTTTTGTGCCAACTGAACGAATTTACGTCGTGCATCGTCCGATTCAAACTCGCTATCGGCAAAGGTATATACCGCTCGCACTTTGTCGGCTTGGATATCTATCCACACAAAGTACTCACGGACTAATTCATTGAGCGGTTGCGATGGGCGAGTGACTTCATGGGTTCGCGTTAAAATTTTATCGCCGAAAACCGGATAAAAAGATAATTGACGTCCGCCACCCGCCCGTTCGAGAAAACGGTATAAGGGGCCCGGTGGTAAGTTGATCCCAACAGCAGACACCGACAAAGCGCCATTATCTCGTTGGACAAAATAGGGCTGTACGGTCAAACGCGTCAGCAACAGCTGGTGCATGGCCCAAACCAGAGGCGGATCGGGTAAGCGTTCATCGAGTACTGTTAACTTATCCTGGTTATGTTCAATCAATCGGCGTAAGTATTGTCGGCGCCGGGTATTCGGTGACTCGGTGGTCAGTTTTAGCTGAATATTGTCTCTTTTCGGACTCACTCGAATCACTTGATACGGCATATCGACCAAGGGAGCGCGCGGGTCAATATTGACAAATGTATCGAGCGATACCGAGACAAGATCATCTCTTGCCCCTTGAAACGGTTGCGTCAGCGTCACATTGAGTCCTCCAGAGGAAAAGTCAATCAGCTGACCTTTCAGAGGCCCTTGTTCAGCGTGAACCATTGATACTTCCGATCGATAAACGTATCGGGGCTCCCGTCGTTGTGGCTGGCGATCGGATGAGATGAGCTGCGCACGGCAAACGGGGTTGCGCTGGTGTAAAAAACGTCGCAGGACCTGGCTAGAGCATTGAGGTTTTGGGTGTTCAAGGTAACTGCGTCTTCCGTCGGCATGAGTGACATCTTGTACCAGCGCAACATGGGTCAGCGTTTTGAGGGTGTTAAGCCAATCGGGTGACACATCTTGGAGGCGTTCAATATCTGTCGCATTAATGGCAGACATCGTCACTTTAAACACGCGCCACGAGGCGCGCTTGGCTCCCAGGTGCCAAAAAAGCTGGCGCTCTTCTTCGCTCATTTCACTGGGGGAGGCGGAGTAGAAAAAACGCTGTTTGTTTTTTTCAACAGAAAAGCAGTACAGCAACAGCTGGTTGGTGGAGGCACCGTCGAGTTGGAGCAGTGATAACCGTTCAGTGTTAAACAGATGATTGATCACGGGTTGATTACGGTTATCGTGCCAGTAGGCCCATAGCTCTTGATTCTGTCGCGTTTGTAGCACATATTCCATTTTATCTTGTGCGAAATAGAGCGGTAACACACTGGTATGATGCAAAAAAGATTGCTCGTAACTTTGTAGTTTTAACGTGAGCAGTTTGTCTTCGCCATCTTGCTTGCCGCGAAAATCTGGCGCGGTCATTTTTGCTTCTAATGCTTGTTTTATCGCGTCACTGCTCGTGTCTAGCCGCAGCCGCAGCCAGACATTGCTGGTCGAGTCTTTGTTGTCATCGACGCCGATAATCCGATAACTCAACCCCTGTTCAAGATCGGGGTCCGGGTATGTTTGTGCGAGAGTGGTAAAGCGAACCACCACCTCTGAGCTCGGTGGATAATCGAACGCAGCAGGCACACGAACCCGACAGCCCGAGTTCGATAAATCACTGGTCACTCCATGCACTTCATGGCCAGTGTTGAGCGTAATTAAGACTTGTGTAGCAAAATGAATGCGGCTTTCACTGCGTGATAAGTAATGACCAAATGTCAGCTTTTCGGGTAAGAGTGCCGACTGTGACGCATCGCTGACCGGCCCTTTTCCTTGTTGTTGGTGCTGTTTCTCTTTTTCGTGCTTCACCCGAAAGTTATTCGGTGTGTTATGCAAATCTTCCCATAATCCTTGGGTGAGTTGGCCGTTATACATAGGGAGGCGATCGTAGTAGCGGTTAATCGCCACATCATCGAGCCAGTGCTTTTGACCGTGCAGGCTGTATTCGTGGCAGTCGCCATCCACTTTCCCGCGTAAGTCGATGGCGCGATTGCATGGGGTTATCAGCCGTCTGATCTCCATTTTGATCAGCAGCTTTGCGGAGCTGGGCTCGTTAGCCGTGAGCTTATCGAGCAACACCTCAAATTTCGGGGTTTGGGACAGAGGAAGCAGTTGCTCAATCAGTCCCTGGTAATCATCCTGCTTCATGGCAAAGTCTGGTAAAGTAATCGCTTACTTTGTTAACGGCATCTTCTCTGAAAAGTGTCGGGATAATGAATAAGATAGCAATCATTTTGTGACTTAGCTGACATCATACGTATTGGAGAGCGAATGGCAAAAACAAAACGAGCCTACGTGTGTAATGACTGTGGGGCAGATTTTCCGCGTTGGCAAGGGCAGTGTTCTGCATGCGGGGCGTGGAACACGATTACCGAAGTGAGGTTAGCGGCCTCGCCTCAAGTCGCACGCAATGAAAAATACGCCGGTTATACCGGCAGTGCCGAGGGTGTCGTACAAACCTTACAAGATATTAACCTGCAAGAAGTACCGCGTCTAAGCAGCGGTTTTAAAGAGCTTGATCGGGTACTCGGTGGTGGCATTGTGCCGGGGGCGGCAATTCTTATCGGTGGTAACCCTGGCGCGGGTAAAAGTACCTTACTATTGCAAACCATGGTGGGCTTAGCACACCATTTTCCGACACTGTATATCACCGGGGAAGAATCGCTCCAACAAGTCGCGATGCGGGCTGACCGACTCGGGTTACCCAAAGATAAGCTTAAGTTATTGTCTGAAACGGGCGTTGAAACCATTTGTCAGGTTGCGAAAAAAGAGCAGCCTAAGATCATGGTGATCGACTCCATCCAGGTGATGCATGTCGCCGATGTGCAATCGGCGCCTGGGAGCGTGGCACAAGTCCGTGAATCTGCCGCCGCCTTAACCCGTTACGCCAAACAAAACAATGTGGCCATTTTTATGGTCGGACATGTGACCAAAGATGGTTCACTGGCAGGCCCGAAAGTGCTTGAGCATTGTATCGACTGCTCGGTGTTATTGGACGGATCGAGCGATAGTCGCTTTCGCACTTTACGCAGCCACAAAAACCGTTTTGGGGCGGTGAATGAGCTGGGCGTGTTTGCCATGACAGGTCAGGGGTTGAAGGAAGTGAGTAATCCGTCGGCGATTTTTCTCTCCCGTGGTGAGGAGCAAACTTCTGGCAGTTCGGTCATGGTCGTCTGGGAAGGCACGCGCCCATTATTGGTCGAAATACAGGCGCTGGTGGATTATTCGCAATTGGCTAATCCCCGTCGGGTGGCTGTGGGGTTAGAGCAAAATCGTCTAGCGCTGTTATTGGCGGTGTTACACAAGCACGGCGGGCTGCAAATGTCTGATCAAGATGTGTTTGTGAATGTGGTTGGTGGCGTCAAAGTGACTGAGACCAGCGCGGATCTGGCCTTGTTGCTTGCGTTGATCTCAAGCTTTAGAGACCGGCCTTTGCCAAGAGAATTAGTCGTGTTTGGCGAAGTCGGTTTGGCCGGTGAAATTCGCCCGGTACCCAGTGGGCAAGAGCGGTTAATGGAAGCGGCGAAACATGGCTTTAAAAAAGCGGTTGTCCCTAAAGCCAATATGCCCAAACAGACGCTTGAAGGCATGACCGTGTACGGTGTGAGCAAGTTGTCAGATGCGTTGGCAGTATTAGAAGAGTTATAGCGGCGGTTGCTTGAGCCACATAGCGGCATTAGCCGGGGCGCGATCATCCTCTGCGTCACGCTGCTGTGCGGTGCTTAGCGGTGGGTTAGGGGCGGGCATGTTGGCGACTTGGACCTGGGTTTGGACCAAGTTTTCCACCACGGCGACCAAATGTCCCCAGCTCACGCGTTTTTCGTTTTCGAGTAAGGAATCGAACTCTTCAGTGCTCCATTTTATAAAGCGACGTGGGTCAAGGGCGCGGCCCAAAAAGCGCACTTCATAATGCAAATGCGGGCCAGTTGATAATCCGGTGTTACCCGACCATGCAATTAAATCTCCTTTTTTCACAAATTGCCCGCTCCGGACATTGAATTTATCCAAATGGGCATAGAGTGTCATAAAGCCAAAGGCGTGGTCGATTTTGATAAAGTTACCATAGCCTTTGCGGCGGCTGGGACGGACATATTCGACGACGCCATCCGCGGGGGCATACACCGGCGTGCCGACGTCTGAGGTCAAATCTAAGCCCATATGGAATTTTTCTTTCCCTGTCACAGGGTGAGTTCGTGAGCCATATCCCGAGGAGCGTCGGTAGCTTTCAAGCGGTTTACCATTCGGGATTAGCTGGAGCATGGTGTAACGCACCGCTGAGTTAATCGCTGCGACATCGAGACGGTGAGTGAGCGAGGCGTCTTTAGCCACTGATTCTAGCCCGAGCATATCTTCAACCGTGACCACGCGTTGTGTCAGGGCGGTGAGTTCAACATCTTTGTTCTCGATGGTTTGTGACAGCGCATCACGTTTTTGTTGCAACATCGCCACCTCGTTATTTAAGGTCGCGCGCTCTTGGCGTAATCGTTCAACAGCCGCTTCGGCCTCGGTCGAACGCTCAGAAAGCAGGTACAGGCTAGCAAAGGTGATGGTGAGAGCCGCGAGTATCACTAATGCAAGGGTTTGCACGACCTTTTTACGGGTCGGGCAGAGGGTATAGTGTTTCACCCCGTTCGGGTGCGTTACGGCAATATGGATATGGTCTGTCATGACTGGTTACTGCTGGCCTGCATTAAATACCGTCCATGACCGTGCGGATTAAGCGTTCGGTTCCGCCATGTGGTCAGTCAATTGCGCAAGCTCGCGATGAAGCAGTTCATCGTTACCCACGTTCAGTTCAACGAGCCTTTTTAAATGACTGGCGCTATCAATGTCAATGTGATCGATGTAAAGGTGGAGATAATTTTCGCAGTTATTTACCAGAATGCAGTCCATGTCTAATTCTACATCTGAGTCATGGAGGTAAAACACCAGTAGAAACGCGTTATGTTCGGGATCAGCTTGCCAGTTCTCAGGACGGCTGAGCAACACGCCTTTGAGAGATAGATCCAGTACCTGTGCGTGCCATTGCTGCTCGTTTTGTTTGAGTATTGCCGGCACACGATACATGACGCGGGAAAATTTTCTACGCTCTGTCATGATGACATCTCCTCATTCACTGTCTCTAGTGTAGGTGATATGGGGCAATCACAATACTGATTTAGTGGCTTGTCTCACATTTAAAACGTTTTCGTGGTTCTGCTGAGCTAAGTACAGGCGGCAATACGGTTTATTGAGATGACGAGTGAGAAGATGAAGAGTGGGAAGGTAAAGGGCAGCCGTCGCTGCCCTTACCGTGGTATGCGTTATTATTTGACTGCACGCTTGTACTTGATCCGGTGCGGCTCCGCCGCTTGTGCACCCAGTGTTTTTTTCAACCAATCGGTGTATTCAGCAAAGTTACCTTCAAAGAAGTTCACTTGGCCTTCATCTCGATAGTCAAGAATGTGGGTCGCGACACGGTCAAGGAACCAGCGGTCGTGCGAGATCACCATGGCACAGCCTGGGAACTCTAAGAGTGCCTCTTCAAGTGCACGGAGCGTTTCCACGTCCAAGTCGTTAGTCGGTTCGTCAAGGAGCAACACGTTACCGCCAGCTTTTAGCAATTTGGCGAGGTGGACGCGGTTACGCTCACCGCCTGACAAATCACCAATGCGTTTTTGTTGGTCACTGCCTTTAAAGTTAAACCGTGACACATAAGCGCGTGCCGGTAACTCAAAGTTATTGATGCGAATGATGTCCGCCCCTTCGGAGATCTCATCATAGACGGTGTTATTATCGTCCATACTGTCTCGGAACTGATCGACCGAGGCCAGTTGTACGGTATCGCCTACTTCAACGGTGCCGCTATCTGGGGTTTCTGTGCCACTGAGCATCTTAAATAGGGTTGATTTACCCGCGCCGTTCGGACCAACAATACCGACAATTGCCCCTTTGGGCACGCTAAAGGATAAGTCATCGATCAAGATGCGATCACCAAACGACTTGGTCAGATTATTGACCTCAATGACTTTTTCACCCAGACGTGGACCTGGTGGGATAAACAGCTCGTTGGTCTCGTTACGGCGTTGATAGTCCGTGGTGTTGAGCTCTTCAAAGCGGGCCATACGGGCTTTTGATTTCGCCTGACGGCCTTTTGGATTCTGGCGAACCCACTCAAGCTCTTTCTCAATGGTTTTCTGACGCGCTTTTTCTTGCGACGCTTCTTGCTTTAACCGTACATCTTTTTGTTCGAGCCAAGATGAGTAGTTGCCTTCCCACGGAATACCTTCACCACGGTCAAGCTCAAGAATCCAGCCCGCTGCATTGTCGAGGAAGTAACGGTCGTGCGTAATAGCAACGACGGTACCAGAGTAGTCGACTAAGAAACGCTCAAGCCATGCAACGGATTCAGCGTCTAGGTGGTTAGTTGGCTCATCAAGCAGCAGCATGTCGGGCTTTTCGAGTAGCAAACGGCAAATAGCAACACGACGACGCTCGCCCCCTGAAAGGTGCTTGATTTGCGCATCCCACTCGGGCAAACGCAGTGCATCTGCTGCACGCTCCAACGTATTATCGAGGTTATGCCCGTCTTTAGCTTGGATCAGTGCTTCGAGTTCACCTTGCTCTTGCGCTAAGGCATCGAAGTCGGCATCTGGATCAGCGTAAGCGGCATAGACACCATCGAGACGCGTTAATGCATCTTTGACGTCACCGACCGCTTCTTCAACGGTTTCCCGGACTGTCTTTTCTTCATCCAGCTTCGGCTCTTGCGGGAGATACCCGATCTTGATCCCGGGTTGCACACGGGCTTCGCCCTCAATCTCGGTATCGATACCGGCCATAATGCGCAACAGGCTCGATTTACCGGCACCGTTGAGACCCAACACCCCAATTTTGGCGCCTGGGAAGAAACACAAAGAAATATCTTTAAGAATTTGACGCTTAGGTGGCACGATCTTGCTCACCTGCGACATGGTATATACGTACTCAGCCATTTCTGCTCACGTTAATCGTTGTGGTATAAAAAACGCTATTCTAACGTTAACTTTGCCAAGTTTAACAGTGATTGTCATATTCGGTCATTAATATGGCGAGACGTGCCGACAAACAACGCTTACCACCTACAGGGAATTTGCGGGCGGAGCTGTTGTCTACTCGGTGTTACACAGTCGGTGTTGCATACAATAGGAGCGATCTTTGACATGGAACGATTCATCGCATTATCCGGGCCAATCAAGTCAGTATATCGAGCGACTTTTCGTCACGCCCGTGCCTTCTTTCCTGTATGGGTGTCAGGGTTCGTGTTGATTTCCAGCTTATCAGTCCCGATGGTTGAGGCTTCCGCCAGCCCTGATAGTCGTCAAATGACACCGCACCAGCGCCAGTATGAAGCGGCAATCGATGCGATTGAAAGCGGCGATTTGCATCAGTTTCAGCGCTTAAAAGCACAACTGCGTGATTATCCTTTGTATCCGTATCTCGATTATCGTGATTTCACTCGTAATCTTTCTAAAAAGCCTCACCACGCGGTCACTAACTTTATTCAGCGTTATAGCACCATGCCATTCGCGAATAGTTTGCGTGCGGATTATCTTACCCTGCTGGCGGACAGAGGAGATTGGAAGACCTTGATCGCGTTTCAGTCAGATGTGCCAAGAGGTGAACGTTATCAGTGCCAATATTATTATGCGCACAGTCAAGCGGGGAATCAGGCTTTAGCGCGCAGTGGCGCCAAATCGCTCTATTTGTCGGGTCAATCCGTGGATAGCAGTTGCAATGACTTATTCGATTTTTTATCGGAACAAGGGCTGCTGACCGGTGACTTGATATTGCAGCGTATGCTTCTAACATTCGATGCGCGCAACCGCAGTTTGATGCGTTATTTGTTACGCCAGTTACCCGAGGCGGATCGTGCGGTTGGCAAGCAGGTGTTGGACTTATATGACCAACCTGAGAACGTGGCCGACTTTTCGAAGCGCAGTTATGTGACGCCGTTTAATCAAAAACTGACTCGCTTGGCGTTTGAGCGTTTGGCTCGCAAGGATGAAGCGCAAGCCATTCGCCACTTTCGTCGCACGGTCGAGGGCCAGCATTACGATAAACGAGAGCGACAAGACATTGCCGATTACTTGATTGGCCAATTAATGAATGATGACGAGCCTGCATTGGCTGGCTGGCGAGATCGTATGCTGCGTCAGAGTCATGATGATGGTTTATTGGAAAGACGGTTTCGCCTTGCACTTATCGAGGGTGACTGGCACGCGCTGGATCAGTGGCGCGCATTGCTCAGCGAAGCGGCTCAGCAGTCTTTAAAGTGGCGGTATTGGCAGGCGAGAATCAAGCTAGAGCTTGGTGATAGTGCGTCAGCAAATCAAGCATTTGCTTCCATGCTTGGTGAGCGTAATTTCTATAGCGTGGCAGCGGCGCAGCATTTAGACAAACCGATTTCAATACCCTCACGCACAGCAGTCCTAAAAGAAGCAGGGTTAATGCCGATCAATGATGTAGTGGCAAGAGTGAATGAGCTTATCGCGCTCGATAAAATCTATGCGGCTAAGCGTGAATGGTATTATGTATTACAACGTGCCAGTGATGAGCAGATTGCCTTACTGGCGGCCTATGCCAATAAAAAACATTGGTACCACTTCGCGGTTCAAGCCACGATTGCGGGAAAAATGTGGGACCATTTGTCACTCCGCTTCCCGTTAGCACACCAGTGGTGGTTTGAGTTTTTCAGCCGCGAGCGTGGCGTAGACAAAACCACACTGATGGCCTTATCGCGTCAAGAGAGTGCCTTTTTTACCCGCGCAGTATCCCATGTGGGTGCAAGAGGCTTGATGCAATTAATGCCAGGCACGGCACGCGAAACCTCTCGTCAGCTGGGATTTGATTATCAAGGCCCTGCTAGCTTGAGTGATCCGGGCGTCAATATTCGTCTTGGCAGCGGTTACTTAAAAATGATGTTAGATCGTTTCGACAGTAATCGTATCTTGGCATTCGCGGCCTATAACGCCGGCCCGCATCGCGTGTCGCGTTGGTTGGAACGATCGCAAGGTCATATGGATGCGATTGCTTTTATTGAGTCGATTCCGTTTTACGAAACGCGCCATTATGTACAGAACGTCTTGATGTTCGACATTTATTATCGTCAGCTGTTAGGTGAGCCGGTGCAATTTTTAAGTGCGCACGAGCTGGCTCAGCGCTATTGATGTTATCATTGCTGTCATCACGTAAAGAGCGAGAGGAAACCATGTCGCAATCGCCTGCATTCTCTGGTTGGCAAGATGTTATTTCTTTAGTGCGTTTAGCAGGAAAAGACGATAACGATGATGCATTACTGACAGCACTACTGACGCCTGATGAGCGAGATACTCTGGTCGCTCGGATCAATATCTTGCACGAATTATTAGAAGGCAGAATGAGTCAGCGCCAGCTCAGTCAGTTACTTGGGGTAGGGATCGCGACCGTGACCCGAGGCTCTAACGAATTAAAGCGGATGGATGAGGATACCAAAATTTGGCTCGCCGACTTGCTCAAGCGCGAGGCGGAGCAAACCTGCTCTTGATCCCCTGTCTATCAAACAAAAACGGAGCCCACGGGCTCCGTTTTTAGTGCTGGGTTTTTAGCGCTGGGTTTTTAGCGATAAAGGTGTGGATGCATAAACGGGATCAGTGCCATGATCAAAGCTTGATGATACACGCTTGATCGCGTTAATCGGTATCCGGTAAGCATACCGATGGCGCCCCCTTTTTGTTTTACATTTTGTTGGCTAAACATTCGATCCATCACATCACCGAGCTCCTCGCCTTGATGCAATGCCTTGAGCGCGTCTGGTGGAAGGGGAAGTGACGCTGAGCGTGCTTCGCCGTGCGCGTCGTCTTTTGCTATGATCATCCAAGCAAAGGTATGTTGGCCATCCAAGCCGGCTTCTATCCCCACATAATAATCGCCTTGATAACGTCCTTGTGCATGCCGAACCCGATTGCATGCGCCTGAATAGGTTTCTTTCTCTGTCATGGGTTGGTCGGCGACATCACTGGGTACGGACACGCCGGTAAACGTGAAGTCGGTATTGGGAAAAACGTCATAAAATGCTGCTTTAACGGCAGAAATCTTGGCAGGGTTTTGTGAGGTAACGATTACGTGGGTCATACGCCCTAGCGCTCCTTATCATGTTGGTAGGCGCGCTGCAGTATACGCCAGCGTAAAGGTAAGCGCAGCATGCCTGTTATGCGACTCGCATCATTGGCTTGCGCCACTTCATTTAAGCCAATTCGCATTCCCTGATGCCCTTTGCGAGGCTGAGCAACATAGGTATTAAACCAGCGATCCCAGCAAGACAAATTAAAGCCATAGTTGGCATTGCACTCATGAAAACGAGTGGAATGATGAACGCGATGCATGTCGGGCGTGACGACGATACGGCGCAGCCAGTCATCGAGACGCAGCGGTAAACGGACGTTGCTGTGGTTAAACATCGCCATGCTGCTTAATACGGTTTCAAACAGAATCACGCCTAAAACAGGGGCACCTAATAAGGCTACCAGTGCACATTTTATCGCCATTGAAAGCCAGATTTCGACGGTGTGAAAGCGCGCGCCAGTGGTGACATCAATATCCATGTCGGCATGATGAACTAAGTGCAATCGCCATAACCAAGGGAGCTCATGGAACAGCTTGTGTTGATACCAAATCGCTAAATCCATGACAATTAGCGTGAGGACTACCGTTGCCCAAAGCGGCAAAGAGAGCTGATTAAGCAGTCCCCACCCTGATTCATCGACAAGGCTGGCAACACCAACGGCTGTAAGCGGTGCCAGTAGCCGAAGCGTTAGCGTGTTAAACGCGGTGAGCGCAATATTGCCCCGCCAGCGTTCACGTCGAGTACGGGTTAACTGACGTTTGGGCCATTGCCACTCGGCGACCAGCATGATCACGAGTACGAGCATGAATAGACCAAGTCGAAATCCCGCTTCATGTGTTTCAATCCAGTTCATTATCGCTCCTTATTCGCCTTTATATTACGCGAAAAGCAGATAATACGTTTAGTCAAACAGCAAAAATTGCCGAGTGAGTGACGATAGTGCTGCTCTCCAAGCAAGATATTAATCGCATCCAACCAACTATTTTGTTACTAGATATTCCAGAATGTTCATAAATTTTACATGAGTTAAACGCCTCATCTTGCTATGATTTTCCGTCATTAAACCCCAACAAGCTAGACAAAACATCAGCAGGTAGATCCGTCTGCAGCGAGGGAAAAGACGATGTGGAAAAAAGTTAAACATTCTTTACCATTGCAAATTGCATTGGCAGCAGCACTGGCTTGGCTGGTGGGGACTGTATTGGGTCCCATAGAAAATGCGGAGCAGACCACTTGGTATCCGTTGCTCATGTTGGCCAAAGTCAGTTATATCGGTTTACTGAAAGCCGTCGTCGGCGTGATGGTGTTGCTCTCGCTGCTGGAAGGGATCAGTAATATTGGCAACGTTGTCCGCTTAAAACGTCTCGGTGGTGCCACCCTTTTGTTCTACGGTTTTACCACCACCATAGCGATTATTCTAGGACTTGGCGCAGCGTTACTGATGCCAGAGTGGCAAACGCTTAACAGTGCGCCACCGGTGGATGAGAGCATTAGCTTTATCAATCAAGATGCGGCAGGAGCTGGCGCGATTGCCACCAAGCTTTTTAACATGGCGTTAGTGAATCCCGTTGAGGCGCTAAGCAGTGGTAATCTACTTGCGATTGTCGTTTTCACCATTTTGTTTGGTATTTCACTGATTGTAGCTTTGCCGGAAAAACACCCGCTATTTGATACCATTCGTGGTTTAAACCAAGGTATTAACACGCTGGTGGCCGGAATCATCAAACTGGCGCCGTTCGCCGTTTTTGCGATTGTCTTTCAGTTTTCGCATCAAGGCGACAATGACTTATTTGGTCAGCTGTTTAGCTTCGCGGCTTTAGTGTTTGCTCTGACGATGGTACATGGCGTCATTGTATTGCCACTGATCGCACGTGTCGCGGGAGGCGTTGGTTTTATCGCTTTATTTCGTGCAATCTCTGCGCCTCTGGCGATGGCATTTGCTACCTCATCAAGCGCGGCAACACTGCCGGTATCTATGCAGGCAGCCAAGGAAGAGCTCAAGGTCACCCCATCCACGGCGAGTATGGTATTGCCTTTGGGGGCGGTGATGAACATGGATGGCACCGCGCTGTTTGAAGGGATTGCTGCCGTGTTCCTTGCGCAATTGTTCGGGATTGATTTGTCTACGACCGGTGTTGTGATGATCTTCATTATGGCGATGGTGTCGTCGGTGGGCGCGCCAGGGATGCCATCGGGCTCGATGTCTGGGATGCAGTTGGTGCTGCTGGCAGCGGGGATCCCACTTGAAGCCATCGCTATCTTGCTGATCATTGAGCGCCCGCTTGATACGTTCCGTACCGCAGTCAACGTGCAAGGTGATCTGATTGGCGCCACGGTTATCGATAAATGGCAAAAGCGTGTAGGTTAATCTTGCTGTTACCCGCTTAAGAACAGGATGCGATGAAGCTAGCGGCTATCGATAAACTTTATCGACAAACTCGGACGTCATGGCTGAAAGAAAAGCACTATAGTCCAACCCAAATGTGACGGTTTCACCGACCGCTAGCATTTTTTCTGGTGTCTCAACCATTAAATGATCACTGCATGATGAAACGATTGTCATGCCGCTGGGAGGATGTAATCCGTCAATACATACATCCTGTCGGCCTAAGGCAAGAATGGCCTGGTTGACCTGACCCCTATTTTGTAGGCTGATGGTTTCACCAAAGGCATTAACGCCTCGTTTTCCCCATGGATATGAGGGTTTTTGGCTCGACTCTATGACCTCGGCTGTTAATGTGATCGCTGTGGATGATAAGCCCGATATTTGTGGCTGATTTTTTGGGACTAGGCCTAAAAATATTGCTTCGCCAAGCCGTAAATGGTTAATACGGGTTTGGCCTTGATGGGCGAGTACCCAATTGATCGAGCCCGAGTTACCGCCCGAAATGATGTCTAGCTTTATCGAAAACGTTGTCTCGATGTGTTCAGCAAGATCCGATAAAAGCTGCATATTGATATCGTCTGGCTCAACACCGTAGCGGCAGGTTAAATTCGTACCTATGCCTTTGAGTGTAATGTTGGGCAGTTTAATGACATCGTTGATCAGATTAATAAGGTTGTCGGGCATGACACCTTCTCTTAAATCTCCCAGCTCAACCATAATGATGATCTGGTGAATACGATTACATCGCCCAGCGGCATCAGAGAGTTTTTGGATCACGGTAATTTCAGTATTCAGACTGATATCGCAGTCAATGACGACGCGCTCTATTTGGCTTAGCATCGGGGAACGTATTAATAGAGTGGGTACCGTGACACCTGCCTCTCTCATCCGTTTTATATTATCTACTCTTGAGTCAGCGAGCATCGTTGCGCCGGCATCAATGAGCGTATTGGCAATGATAGGGTGGCCCAAACAGCTTTTGGTCACGGGAGTGACAGTCACGCCTTTTAAAGTCAGTTGTTCAATCAGCCGTTGGGTGTTGAGGGATATTTTAGCGCAATCGAGTTCTATTTTTGGGTAGCTCACTGCTTTGCTTCAATTTTATCTTCTAGCAGTGGGAACGCTGAAAGTAGGATCTGTACTAATTGCTCTTTCGGTTGCGATAAGGGATCGGTGACCGGGAGTTTAAGTTCATGTGTATACGCATTGATATAAGATAAAGTCTCTCCCATCGACATCCCCTCGTGGTTGAGAGTGATCCCAATGACATGCGTATTGGAAAATGTTTCGATCAGGTTAATTTCGCTTGCGAGCGTCGGTATCGCCATGTTGGGAAAATCGACACGATACAGGCGTTTCGGTGCATGCTGTAAGATAACTGCGGTCGGGCAACTTCCTCGCAGTATGAATGAGCTCGTGGAAAAGGCTGGGTGACTCAGAGCACCTTGGCCTTCCACTAAAATAATATCTGGGTTTTCTTGGGTGTAGGCATCGACGATCACGGCCTCTAATTCGCCAGCACAAAATTGAGAAGGAACAGCATCGAGTGCCACACAATAACGTTCACCCTGAATAATACCGGTTTGTCCGGTGGCGATCATGACGACGTTTAACCCTACCTTTCTGAGCTCTTGAGCCAATATTGTCGTAGTGGTCCGTTTCCCGAGCGCACAATCTGTTCCCAAAATAGCGACAATGGGACAGGTCACACTATGGACTTGCCCAGTAAATGTTTTTAACGCCTCTTTTTTCTTGGGTTTGCGAATATCCAGTATGTGGACGTTGTTCTTCTTGCTCGCATCAACAAAAATGGCATCGTCATTGAGAAATTCATGTAAACCATTAACGATATTGAGCCGTTTTGACATGGCGTCGAGGATGACATTTTTATCTAAATCAGACAGTAAGCCTGTGGACGGCGCGACACCAAAAATAAAATAATCTGGTCGTGTAGACTCATGATGTAAAGCCTCTTCGAGGTCGGCGAAAATAGGGATGTTGTTTTTGGTTTTGTCGAGAACGTCGCCCGCGTCTTTGTTTGCAAGGGAGCTGTCTATAACGGAGAGAATACGATATTTTTGAGAGTGTCGGACAAGACCATTGGCAGTTTTCCCATCAATTTTACCAAAATGACCTTCACAATAAACAATTGCCGTCGGGGTTAATGCCCCTTGGCTCTCGAGTAATGTTTCTTGGTTATCGAATCGAGTCGTTGGTGATGCTAAATCGACGTCTTCGTGCGACGTTTTACCTGCTACTAATCGAGTTGAAGTGTGTGCTGATTTTGGTGATATGGACATTATTGAAGCCTGGTTAGGCTTAGAAGGGCCGCTAAGGATTGCCGAGTCTTTCGCCCGGTAAAGAAAAGAGCTCCTACTAAGCTGTAGGAGAGAACTAAACAGTAGCACAGTTTCTGAGAAGGCAAAGGGTTATTTGTTTAGGGACGAGTTTTTAGGCAATAAAAAAGACGCCCTAAGGCGTCTTTTCCAATCGATTGGTGGAGCTGGCGGGAGTTGAACCCGCGTCCAGAATCAGTCTAACCGATGGCGCTACATGCTTAGTTTGTCTTTAGTCTCGTCAGAGTGCTGCGGACAAACACGCCACACAAAGACATACCCAACTTATGTTTAACGCTTCAGCTCTTGGGTCAAAGCCTCCACGCGATCCTGTTTGGTTTTGACTATCCTGATTCCCCGTCCTACAGGCGAAGGCTAGAGAGGATAGGCACTCAGCAGGTTATTAAGCTGCTAGTGCGTAGTTTTCGTCGTTTGCGACTATTTTTTTGCGGCTTTTTACGAGGCCAACCGCCCCTCGGCATGCTCCACGGGCCTTCTCAATCCTGTCGAATCCTGAATCAGCCCCAGAGTGTTGCGGCAGAGTCTAACACATTGATCTGCCGCGTCAACGATTACCGCGCTGAGTGTTTCATGATCCTGGATTTTTGACGCTGCCAGTCTCTGTCTTTCGCGGTATCACGTTTATCGTGTAATTTTTTACCTTTCGCTAAGCCTATTTTGAGCTTGGCAAATGATTTTTTCCAGTATAAAGACAATGCCACCACGGTGAAACCGTCTCGATTAACCTTACCCAGTAAGGTATCAAGCTCCCGCCGCTTGAGCAAGAGCTTACGGGTGCGCTGTGGATCAGCGACCACATGCGTGGAGGCGACATTCAGCGGGGTGATCGTTGCCCCGAACAAAAAGGCTTCCCCGTCTTTGAGCAACACATAGCTTTCGCTGATATTGGCTTTGCCCGATCGAAGTGCTTTCACTTCCCAACCTTGCAGCTCTAGCCCCGCTTCAAAGTCATCTTCAATAAAGTACTCAAAGCGTGCTTTTTTATTCAGCGCAATGGTGTTGCTATTTGCTTTGTTCTTTGCGTTTTTCTTAGCCATAGTCCGCGCATTATAAAGGCGATGTGTCGAAGAATGAAAGGATTATCGCACGCTGTTAGACAAACCGCATGACTTTCTTAGATATGCTAGCCGCTAACATTGGTGAAAGGCGACCTCAGTGGTATTATCTCGCGGTTAACTTTAAGGAGTCCCTATGCCGCAAATCATCCGCTCGGCTTTAGTGCCGTTCAGTGCTGAGCAAATGTTTGCCTTGGTGAACGATGTTGAAGCGTACCCCGAGTTTTTGCCAGGATGTGTGAGCACTCGATTGATAGAGCACACAGACTCAACCATGGTCGCTTCACTGGACGTGGCCAAAGCGGGCATAAAGAAGACGTTTACAACAAAAAATTACTTAACCGACAATGCGCGTATTGATATGACCTTAGTTGACGGTCCGTTTAAGCGTTTAAGTGGGGGGTGGCAATTTACGCCGTTGTCGAGTGATGCGTGTAAGATAGAGTTAAATCTTGAGTTTGAATTCACTAACCGTCTGGTGGAAGCAGCGTTTGGGCGCATTTTTAGTGAGTTAACCAGCAGTATGGTAAAAGCGTTTACAGAGCGAGCGAAAGCGATTTATGAATGAAGAGACTCTGGTGCATGTGGAAGTGGTGTACCCGCTACCGAATGAGCAACGCATCTTTAATTGTGTCGTTAAGGCTGATGCAAGTGTTGAAGAGATTATCCGCCAGTCGGGTATCTTGAGCGCCTATCCTGACATTGATTTATCCACCAACAAAGTGGGTGTTTTTAGCCGACCGGTGAAGCTTGACGCGCAAGTAAGAGAGGGTGATCGGATTGAGATCTATCGGCCACTCCAAGCTGATCCGAAGGAAATTCGCCGCCGTCGAGCTGAACGAGCGAAGCAAGAGGGCAAGGCCGATCCTGTGACAGGTGGACGGGTTGATACCAAGCGTAAGCGCTAACCGTTGAACACCGATGCTTGGCCTTGATCGAGCGATAAATGATCACAGTAAAGGCACCAATATCCGGCGCCTTTTAACGAGCCAATGGCTGTCACTGCTTATTGCACAGCCTCAAAAAACTGGTCGCTCGGCTCATAGTCACCACTCATGCTGACTAATTGATTATTATCATCAAACGAGATCACTAAATCTTTTTTCGTTGGGTCTTGGTGGCCTGGCTGTTGCCACTGTACGAAGTACCAAGTGTTTGGATAGCCAGACTCAACCAACATCGGTGGGCCGAGAAGGAATTTGACCTGCTCTTTCGTCATGCCAAACTTCAATGAGTTTACGGCCTTTTCTTCAATATAGTTGCCTTGATTGATATCTACACGATAAACCAGTTTTTCGGCATAAGAGCAACCCATAATGGCAATCGCCATTAGAGAGGCAACGGCGGCTTTTTTCCAACCCATAGTTAATATCTTCACTGTCTCGTTGAGGGCAAATCACGTCACTCAGTACGTTTTGCAAGCGGTGCCTGCAGTGCATAGCGCGTCGAGTATAAACAAGCAGAGAATATATGTAAAAAACCTGCCAACGACTAGCGTTTGGAGGGGCATAACGTGAAAAAGTTCGCAATGGGAAAAGAAATAACCGAGGAAAGTGAACGTTGCACACTTCCCTCGACCAAGCATGTGATGAATGCCGTGTTTTTTTAAGCGGCAATGAGCAGATCTTCGGCATTTGCTAAAGTACGCTCGGTAATTTCACTGCCACCAAGCAAACGGGCCAGCTCATTAATACGGGCCTGGTAATCGAGTGGGTACATGCGAGTGGTCGTCGTGCCTTGGTCAGTCTCTTTGGCGACAAACATTTGTTGATGACCACAGCCGGCAACTTGTGGCAAATGGGTGACACACATAACTTGGGTCGATTCGCCAAGCTGACGTAATAATTGACCCACAATGGCGGCGGTTGGCCCGCTAATACCGACATCAACCTCGTCAAAGATAAGGCTAGGTGTTTCCACTTTTTGTGCTGTAATCACTTGAATAGCGAGGGAGATCCGCGATAACTCACCACCTGATGCGACCTTTGCGAGTGGTTGTAAAGGCTGGCCGGGGTTGGTCGAGACCAAAAATGCGACCGCATCGCCGCCTAGAGGACTTAGGTGGGTCTGTGCTTTATTTTCGACTTGGATTTCAAAACTGCCGTGTTCCATGCTGAGCTGATGCATGCTTTGGGTAATGAGTTTATTGAGCTCTTTGGCATAACGACGACGGCTTTTACTGAGCTTTTCTGCTGTGTCTAAACAGTCTGCGAATTGCTTGTCGACTTCGGCTTGAAGCTGCTCAATGGCCTCATCATTGTGCGCGAGTTTTTCTAGTTCCGTTATCAACTGTTGATGTGTGCTATACAGCACCTCTGGTTGAACATGGTGTTTGCGTGACAAACTCATAATGGTAGCCATGCGTTGATCTAAATATTGTAAACGCTGCGGATCCATGTCGAGTTGATCAAGATAACGGGCGATCTCCTGACTGGTTTCTTGAGTTTGAATTCTAGCTTCTTCGAGCATTTCAGCCAGCGGAGAGAAGTGATTGTCTAGTGTCGCTAATTCATTCAAACGTTGTTGCGCAGCAGTTAGTAGGCCAAGTGTATTGCTTTCTTCGCCATCGCAGAGCAGATCAACCACTGCTTGGCTTGTTATCGCGATATCACCACTGTTGGATAAGCGTTTATGCTCTTCTTCAATTTGCTGGTATTCGTCTTCACCAAGCGCAAGTTCATTGAGTTCGCCCACTTGATACTCAAGCAGCTGTTGTTGCGCCTCAATATCGTCCTTTTTCTTTATCAGTGCTTTTAGCTCATTTTTTGTGCGACGCCAACGTTGATAGCGCGTTGCCATTTTATCGATCAACGATTGATGACCCGCATATTGGTCAAGCAACGTAATTTGGTGCTCAGGGCGTAACAGTTGTTGATGTGCATGTTGACCGTGAATGTTGATCAAAAGTTGCCCAAGTGCTTTTTGCTGAGAAGCAGGAACCGGATTGCCATTGATATAAGCACGTGATCGCCCTTCTTTAGTGATTACGCGTCTTAAAATACAATCGTCACCGTCTTCTAATTCGTTATCTTGTAACCAGCGTCGCGCCGCACTGTTTTGTTCCAAGGTGAAGCTGGTCGATATTTCAGCGCGCTTTTCCCCTGGGCGCACCATATTGGCATCGGCGCGGTCACCTAAGCATAAGCCTAGCGCATCAATAGAAATAGATTTACCTGCCCCGGTCTCACCGGTTATCGCCGTCATGCCTTTACTAAACTCCAACTCCAAGGATTTAACGATGGCAAAGTTTTGAATGGTTATATCGGCTAACATAGGAAAACACCTGTATCTATCAACAACTGTGTATAGATACAGTATATACTGTTTTTTCATCCAGTGAATACTGTTCAGTGAGAATTATTGTGAATGGGATGAGGCGCACAAAAAATGGACAAAAAGTGGCTGGCCTGTTTTGCATACCAACAGGAAGCAGGGAAATAACGTTGATATGAAAAAACAGCCGCGTCAGAACAGCTTTGAAGACCAACCCAGCTTTTTACGTAACGTATTGTAATAATTATAGTCTTTGGGGTGGATGAGTTTGAGTGTGGCAGGGCTTTTGTAAATATGGACCTCATCGCCCGGATTCACTGGCAAAGAAACTTGCCCATCACAACTGACTTCCAGCGTGCCGCGGTTATCGGGAGACACTAATAATTTTATCCGGCGATTACCATCTACCACTAAAGGCCGGCTTGATAGGGTATGGGGGAACATAGGGACTAAAGAAATAGCGTTGAGGCTGGGGGATAAGATGGGGCCGCCACCTGATAAGCTATAGGCTGTTGATCCCGTCGGCGTTGAGATAATGATCCCATCTGAGCGCTGCGAAAAAGCGAAATGCTCGTTAATATAAACTTCAAACTCAATCATGTGAGCCACTTGCCCTGGGTGTAAAACGGCCTCGTTGAGCGAAGCGTTATGGCTTTTAACCTGATCGTGACGATGGATCTCTGTTTCAAGCAAAAAACGGTCTTCTTCCATGTAGTCGCCACTTAAAACGGCGTCTAGGGCATTTTCAAAGGCATCGGGATCCAGGTCAGTCAAAAAGCCTAAATTACCACGGTTTACACCAATCACTTTTATATCGCTTCGTGACAGTACGCGAGCGGCGCCGAGCATATTACCGTCGCCACCGATAACAATCGCGAGATCAGCGTGCTGACCAATATTAACCAAATCCAGATAGTGCGCGTCGGGTAGCCCCAAATTGGTACTCAAGCGTGTATCAATGCACACCTCGTAACCGCGCTCGATGAGCCAATGATAAAGGCCGATGTGTGTATTCACTGCGTCTGGGTTGCGAGGTTTACCAATTAAGGCAATGCGCTGGAATGGTGTCGACATAATCAGGATCCCATCGTTATTTGTGCCCAGTATAACGCGATAAAAAAAGGATTGTCGTGATTTGCGTTATGTGGGCGGTTGAATCATAAAGATTCATCCCCATAATACTTCCACAATCAAGTTAAACAGTCCCAGTGCGCGCTGGGCAATGCCATTTGTGTCGGAGTGATCATGAGCGAAGAACAGAAAGTTAAGCAAGAGCAAGAAGCGATGAAAGATGCGCAAGCTGCTGAAGGCAAAGATGCAGAGCAGACGGTTGAGCAACAGGCAAGCGGTAGTGCAGACATTGAGCAAGAGGAAACCGAAGCCATGATTGCACGCATTACAGAGTTAGAAGCAGCACTTGAAGCCAGTGAAGCCAAAGTGCAAGAGCAACAAGACAGTGTGCTTCGTGCCCGTGCTGACGTAGACAATATGCGTCGTCGCTCAGAGCAAGAAGTAGAGAAAGCGCGAAAGTTTGCACTGGAGAAGTTTGCCAGTGAGTTGCTGCCAGTTATCGACAACCTTGAGCGTGCTGTCGAGATGGCAGATAAGGAAGATGAATCGATCAAGCCTATGGTTGAAGGGGTAGAGCTGACGCTAAAAACCATGATGGATACCATTGATAAGTTTGGTTTGAAAGCGATTGACCCACAAGGCCAACCTTTTAACCCTGAGCTTCACCAAGCGATGACGATCCAAGAAAGCACTGAGCATGAGCCAAACACCGTAATGATGGTGATGCAAAAAGGCTATGAGTTAAATGGTCGCGTGGTACGTCCAGCGATGGTGATGGTATCGAAAGCCGCACAAGGCAACGTCGACGAAAAAGCGTGATTTTAATAAGGGCATAGCATCAATAGTTAATTTGTTACTCCGCTTGTTATACGTGAGTGACGAACACGGATTTTTTTGCTGCTAGCCCTTGAAAAGTGTCGTGCTGCCCTTATTTAAACGGCAGCAACAAATAAAAATTTGCGGTGAGGGGGTTGAACCTCTCACAGTTACCCCCCACATAAAGGGTAACGAACTACAGCCACAGAACGAATTTCGGAGAGCACCAGATGGGTAAAATCATTGGTATTGACTTGGGTACAACCAACTCATGTGTCGCCGTGCTAGACGGTGAAAAAACGCGCGTAATTGAAAACGCAGAAGGTGATCGTACAACGCCATCCGTTATCGCTTACACACAAGATGGTGAAACACTTGTCGGCCAGCCTGCGAAGCGCCAGGCAGTGACAAACCCAGAAAACACCCTATACGCGATTAAGCGTCTGATCGGTCGCCGCTTCGAAGATGAAGAAGTACAGCGTGACATCAGTATCATGCCTTTCAAAATTGTGAAGGCAGATAACGGTGATGCTTGGGTTGAAGCGAAAGGCCAAAAAATGGCCGCGCCACAAGTGTCAGCTGAAGTGTTGAAGAAAATGAAGAAAACCGCTGAAGACTTCCTCGGCGAAGAAGTGACTGGCGCGGTAATCACTGTTCCTGCTTACTTTAATGACTCTCAGCGTCAAGCGACTAAGGATGCGGGTCGTATTGCGGGACTAGAAGTTAAACGTATTATCAACGAGCCTACAGCGGCAGCATTGGCTTACGGCCTTGATAAGAAAGGTGGCGATCGCACTATCGCGGTTTATGACCTGGGTGGTGGTACGTTCGATATCTCTATCATCGAAATTGATGAAGTCGATGGTGAGCAAACCTTCGAAGTACTGGCAACCAACGGTGACACCCACTTGGGTGGTGAAGACTTCGATAACCGTTTGATCACCTACTTGGTCGACGAATTTAAGAAAGAGCAAGGCATCGATCTGCGTCAAGACCCGCTCGCGATGCAGCGTGTCAAAGAAGCGGCTGAGAAAGCGAAGATTGAACTGTCTTCTGCGCAGCAAACAGACGTGAACTTGCCTTATGTGACTGCGGACGCAACCGGTCCTAAGCACATGAACATCAAGATTACTCGTGCCAAGCTGGAATCACTGGTTGAAGATCTGGTTCAGCGTTCACTCGAACCAATGAAAGTGGCCCTGGCTGACGCCGAGCTGTCTGTTGATGAAATCACGGATGTTATCTTGGTCGGTGGTCAAACCCGCATGCCTATGGTTCAGTCAAAAGTTGCAGAGTACTTCGGTAAGGATGCACGTAAGGACGTGAACCCGGATGAAGCCGTTGCAATGGGTGCGGCTGCACAGGGTGGTGTACTGTCTGGCGATGTTAAAGACGTACTACTGCTTGACGTTACGCCACTATCGCTAGGTATCGAAACCATGGGCGGTGTGATGACCAAGCTGATTGAGAAAAACACGACGATTCCAACTAAGGCGAATCAAGTGTTCTCAACCGCTGAAGACAATCAAAGCGCGGTAACGATTCATGTGATCCAAGGTGAGCGTAAGCAAGCCATGCATAACAAATCACTGGGTCAGTTTAACCTAGAAGGTATTCAGCCAGCGCCACGTGGCACGCCACAAATTGAAGTGACTTTCGACTTGAACGCGGATGGTATTTTGAACGTGTCTGCGGCTGATAAGCAAACCGGTCAAGAGCAGAAGATCACCATCCAAGCGTCTGGTGGCCTAAGCGATGAAGACGTTGAGAAAATGGTACAAGAAGCAGAAGCTAACAAAGAAGCGGACAAAAAGTTCGAAGAGTTAGTCACTGCCCGTAACCAAGCTGATCAGCTCATTCATGGTACACGCAAGCAAATGGACGAAGCGGGTGACAAATTGCCTGCTGAAGACAAAGAGAAGATCGAAACAGCTATCTCTGAGCTGGAAACCGCACGCAACGGTGAAGATAAAGAAGACATCGATGCGAAGGTTCAAGCACTGGTTGCGGCTTCATCAAAACTGATGGAAATTGCCCAGCAGCAAGCTCAAAATGAGCAGGCGCAGCAAGACGCCGGTGCCGATTCAGCAAAACAAGACGACGACGTTGTTGATGCTGAGTTCGAAGAAGTTAAAGACGACGACAAGAAATAAGCGAAAGCACTGTCGTTAATAAGCACGGGCGTAGGGGAGCGATCTCCTTCGCCCGTCGTTTTATCAAACAGTGATTTGAACGTCTTTGTTTTGTTGACGTAAACAGGTGCAGTCAGACCATGTCTAAAAGAGATTTATATGAAGTGCTCGGCTTAAGCCGCGATGCAAGCGAGCGCGATATTAAAAAGGCCTATAAGCGGCTGGCGATGAAGTATCACCCAGACCGTAATAAAGGCGATGATGCCGACGAAAAATTTAAAGAAGTGAAGTTGGCATACGAAATACTGACCGATCCGCAAAAACGTGCAGCCTACGACCAATATGGTCATGCAGCCTTTGAACAAGGTGGCATGGGAGGCGGCGGCTTCGGCGGTGGCGGCTTTGGCGGCGGTGGTGCTGACTTTAGCGATATTTTTGGTGACGTATTCGGCGATATATTCGGCGGAGGTCGTCGTGGTGGTCAGCAACGCGCACAACGTGGTGCCGATTTACGCTACAACATGGAGCTAACGCTTGAAGAAGCGGTCCGTGGCGTCAGCAAAGAGATCGAAGTGCCCACCTATGTCGGCTGTTCGACGTGTGATGGTAGTGGTGCGAAACCGGGGACTAAGAAGCAAACCTGTGGGACCTGTAACGGTATTGGCCAAGTACAAATGCGCCAAGGTTTCTTTGCGGTTCAGCAGGCCTGCCCAACGTGTCACGGCAGCGGTACCATTATCAAAGACCCTTGTAATAGCTGCCACGGTCAAGGTCGCGTCAAAGAGACCAAGCACTTGAATGTGAAAATCCCAGCAGGGGTTGATACAGGCGATCGTATTCGCTTATCAAGTGAAGGTGAAGCGGGAGAAAATGGTGCGCCAGCGGGCGACTTATACGTTCAAGTACACGTTCGTGAACACCACATTTTCACCCGAGATGGAAACAATCTATATTGTGAAGTACCGGTGAGTTTCACCATGGCCGCGCTAGGTGGCGAGGTTGAAGTGCCTACCCTTGATGGCCGTGTAAGCTTAAAAGTGCCAGCAGAAACGCAAACAGGACGCATGTTCCGTATGCGCGGTAAAGGGGTGCAGTCTGTTCGTGGCGGCGGTATGGGTGACCTGATCTGTAAGATGGTTGTCGAAACGCCAGTGAACTTAAGCAGCCGTCAAAAAGAGCTTCTACAAGAGCTAGAAGAGTCTTTTAGTGGCACTGAAGCGAAAAAACACAAGCCAAAATCAGAGGGCTTCTTTGACGGTGTCAAAAAGTTTTTTGATGATTTAACTGGATAAGCAACTGGGCCTCGTGCATACGGGATAGCCAGTATTGAATCTTCAGTCATCATAGAAAGGCCAGCTTTGTGCTGGCTTTTTTTATACCTGACGAAAACGTATTTGTTGATCGATCATGCGGTAAAGGACAAGATGCACTTGATGAGGTCGACGTTATCAGTCCGTTCGCATGGAGCACCAAGGTAGCACATGCGTCATCGATTTGAGGGTAACTTGTTCGAGGGTGAGCAAGGATCTTATAGGCTGCCTTCCCACCTTGGATTTCGAACCGGTAATCCGGTGAGAGCTGACAATCCGCACATAGCACCTCTTCTAACTTAGCGACATCTGATACCGACGGATATTGCTCAGCCATCGTAAATTGCTGCTCTACCCACGCTTGTAACTGAATTAAATGTCGAGTCGCCGCTTGCCGCGTCTGTCGTTGTTGGTGCTCGGCATAGCTGGGGATGGCAATCCCTACAAGTGTTGCGATGATGGCCAGTACAAGCATCATTTCGATCAGTGTCACGCCATGTTGTAAATAGCGACAAAAATATAAACGCATTTCTACGTGCCCCTCGAAGACTCAATCACCAAACGCATACAGAGCTTATGAGAGTGGTAATCTGCGCTCAATCGGCAGGCGGCGATCTTGGGAGGCAGTATGCGTTTTCACCGTGCCCAATTCACGCCAAGTAGGCTACAGCAACATGGCGTAACATTGATTGAATTATTGATTGTATTGAGTGTGTTAGCGGTTATTTGTGCCATCGCATTTCCTAGCTTTACCTATTCACGCCAAGTGGCCGTAATGGCCAGTCGCAGTGCAGAGCTGACAAGCTTATTCCAACTGACTCAAAGTCGTGCGATCAATCAGAGCCAAGCATATCGTCTTATTTTGCATCAAGACGAAAATACGCAATGCATTATTGCTCAACCGGTCAACGAAAAAGCGAACAGTGTGAGTAGAACGGACGCGATGGCTAAAATATCGTGTCAACAAACCACATTAGCTATGGTCAGGCTACCTAAAGCAATTCAATTAAAAAAGAAAGTGAGTGAGGGGTGGGTGTTATTGCCTGACGGGGATCTATTTACTATCGATTTTCGCACACAGCGACCCAGTCATAATCTCACGCTTGGTCTAAGCCGCGATCTTGCCAGCACACCGGATTACATTGTCACCGTTCGCCAGTACCTTGGCTTTGATGTTTGTCCGTGGCGGGAGGTAGCCAGTGCGTGCAGCTAACTGTAAAGGCCATTCATTGGTTGAACTCTTGGTGGGGCTGACGGTGAGTATGATAGTCACTATCGCGGCACTGGCGGTGATGACAACAGCGACGGCGACACAAACGCGTCTGGATAATAAAACGTTTTTATCTTTAGAAATGAGTCGCCTTCTTTCCTTTATGGAGGCGGATATTCGCCGTGCAGCCCTCTGTTATCAATGCGGTAGGACTTCCCCTTACGTGTTTAAAAGCGGAGATGAGGCGCACATTGTGTTAATTGATGAAGTGCCTGAGCAATCTAGCGGGCAATGTTTGCGATTTGCGTACCAACAAGGGCGTACTCACTCCACGCAAACTATTGATAAAGACGATGCCAAAGGATTTCGTTTCGATGCAGAATCACAGGCGATAGAGGCTTATGAAAATCACCAAGACACCAAAAATTGGTCATGTGAGTCAGGGTACTGGCGAGATATTTCATCCCGAGCATTGAAGGTAACGCATTTAGCCTTTTCTCGTGATGAGACGCGGACGGAGACAGGGCGACGTATTACCGAGTTAACTATCGAACTCTCCGCCTCATTAAAACGCCAACCTAGCGAACGTGAACAGGTGTCGAGAACCTTGGTTTTAGCTAATACGGTTGTTTCACCATGAAATACACCAGAAAACATGAGGACGAGCAAGGTATAGCCACGCTCGCGGTGGTTGCGAGTGTTGCACTGATTACACTTCTCATTGTGTTAGGAGTCAGTCGACGTGCGGTTAATGATATCCAACAGACGCAAGCGAGAGTCAAAACCGAACAATCACTTTCCAAAGCTTGGGCCGCTCTCGACTGTGCGGTGGCTAAAATTCAACATGATGGCATTGAGTTATCCAACAATGATATCGCCCAAGCACTAGAACAACTTTTTCCCTGTCAAAACGTCGCGCAAAGTCAATTATGGTTGGCACCATGGCCAAACAGTGAGCGCCGAATGTGGCATCTTTACGCAACTCATGCACAGCAACAAGTTGGGGTGACTTTGGCAAAAGCCACCGGCGCGCGAAGGAGTTCGTTTGTTACTTCTGGATCCGCCGCGTTTTACGGTGGCAATACATGGCGACCGGTAAAAGGAAAAAAGCGAGAGGATGGTTTATATGAATGCCATTCAATTATGGCGGGGGGCGATGTCATGATTCGTCCGCGCACGCTCGGTGAGAATCAGTCAAAGAGTTCAGAGAGCTCAAAGAATGAAGAGGAAAAAAGTCAAAACAGATTTACCGTTCGCTTAGATGGTAGCGATGAGTGCGCCCCCGAATATAAAACGGAGGTTAGCGAGTACACAGTGGCAGATAGTCGCGATGAAACCGGTGCACGACTAAAAAAAGATGTGCAAACCAACGTTGAGAATATGAACTTGTTCAACGATTACTTTGGTGTCCCTCGCGCGCAGTGGAAAACAGTAAAAGCGCAATTTGAGCGACAAGGCGGCACAGTTTTTAGTACCTATGGCGATCCCTCTGAGTGCTATGAGCCATTGTTGAATGCGGTTTTAAGCAGTCCATCATCAGAGAGCGCGAATATTAAAGTATGGGTGGAGGGGCCTTGCGATTTGAGTCGGGAGCAAAATGCGGCGTTAAAAAGCGATGTACCTATTCTCCTGGTTGTTCAAGACGGTATTCTGGCATTACGAGGCGGCATGGATACATTTAACGGTGTGATTTATCAATTCAACCCAACACTTACCGCTTATGGGTTTGCTAATCAATGGGGAATGCACATCTCCGAGACTGGACAGATATCTTGTTCGCACCCCAATAACAATATCCAAGAACTTTGCGAAATGATCACATCAACAGTCACCAATCCTGATCAAGCAAGCCGTGTCCCTTTTTGGTTTCACGGTGGTTTCATCACCAAAGGCGCATTTATTACTGATGTGCCGGATGGCCATTCTGTGGTGTATGGTTCATTTCAACCAACCTATAGTGATGAAACGGTACAGCAGAGTTTTAAAGGTCTTAAGCAGTGGCGTCCACTCGGTAATAGCTATCATGACATCAAACCGCCTTATGAGGAGGGGTAGTATGTTGCGAGCGCGAGGCTTTTCCTTTATAGAAATATTGATTGCGTTAGTGTTAGTAGCGGTTACGGGCGCAGGTATTTATACACTCACTGTCGATATTCAAGCTAAGCAACACAATGCGCGCTTGGCAGAAGGGGCTATGCATGTTGCTAGTAACCAACTGGCGCATTGGCGTTTAATGAACACGGATACGCCCTGCAGTGCAAGCCATACTGTAGTCATGAAGTTGAGCCGTTTAGCAAGATGCTTGATAGATACTGAAGATACTGGTTACCAACTGGCAGTGACTGAGATTAAAAATGTGCTCACCGATGATGACGGTGTTTATGCGAAAACACTTGTATTAGAAGTTCGCTGGCAAGATAACCGAAATAAGGCACAGACGCTGAGATTTTACTTCACAGGGTCAACGCTTCGACACCAAGGTATGAAATAAGCGCCTATGAGCGCCGCAAACGAGTGAGTTATCACCCGTTTGGTTGGTTTTTAATCGCTTGTGCTGTTTTTATCAAAAACCCCTTGCGCCAAAAAATTACCTCTCTATAATGCGCTCTCGTTGGCACGGCAAGCCGAGCTAACAACGGCAATACAGACAAGCAAAACAAAATGCTTGACTCAATGCTAAAGTGGCGTATTATGCCACTCCCGCTCAACGATGAGCGGCGCTCTTTAACAATTTGACCTATGCAATCTGTGTGGGCACTCGTTGAGAATAGACAAAAAGATTTATTCGATGAACTGAGTGACCAATACATGTTGGTACAGCCTTGAGCTGTTTTGATTTCACTTTTTTAAAAGTGGATGCCAACAAGAGCACAGTCAATTCGTTTGTCTCGCAAGAGACGAACAAAACA
>NZ_MUFF01000015.1:0-113003 GCF_001996105.1 Salinivibrio sp. IB643 | reverse complement strand
GGTCTCCCCCATTGTGCAATATTCCCCACTGCTGCCTCCCGTAGGAGTCTGGGCCGTGTCTCAGTCCCAGTGTGGCTGATCATCCTCTCAAACCAGCTAAGGATCGTYGCCTTGGTAAGCCATTACCTTACCAACTAGCTAATCCTAACTGGGCCCATCCCAACGCGATAGCTTACATGTAGAGGCCACCTTTGGTCCGTAGACATTATGCGGTATTAGCCGTCGTTTCCAACGGTTATCCCCCTCRTCAGGGCAGGTTCCCAGCCGTTACTCACCCGTCCGCCGCTCGACGTCCAGTAAATCCACCRAAGCTTCAATACTGCCGTTTCCGCTCGACTTGCATGTGTTAGGCCTGCCGCCAGCGTTCAATCTGAGCCATGATCAAACTCTTCAATTAAAGTTTTGGTGTTTGCTTTTCCWAAGAAAAGACAAACGGCTCGATAAATACTGTTTTGTTCNCCAGCCGTTACTCACCCGTCCGCCGCTCGACGTCCAGTAAATCCACCGAAGCTTCAATACTGCCGTTTCCGCTCGACTTGCATGTGTTAGGCCTGCCGCCAGCGTTCAATCTGAGCCATGATCAAACTCTTCAATTAAAGTTTTGGTGTTTGCTTTTCCTAAGAAAAGACAAACGGCTCGATAAATACTGTTTTGTTCRTCTCTTGCGAGACAAACGAATTGACTGTGCCGAACAACGTAAACGTTGTTTCGTATTGGTCACTCAGTTCATCGAATAAATCTTTTTGTCTATTCTCAACGAGTGCCCACACAGATTGCATAGGTCAAATTGTTAAAGAGCGTGTCGATTCGTGGTTGGCATTTCGTGACTTGCGTCTCGTTGCCCCGTCGACAGGAAGCGCAGTATAGAGATCTCAGTTTTTACCGCAACCCCTNCGTAAACGTTGTTTCGTATTGGTCACTCAGTTCATCGAATAAATCTTTTTGTCTATTCTCAACGAGTGCCCACACAGATTGCATAGGTCAAATTGTTAAAGAGCGTGTCGATTCGTGGTTGGCATTTCGTGACTTGCGTCTCGTTGCCCCGTCGACAGGAAGCGCAGTATAGAGATCTCAGTTTTTACCGCAACCCCTTTTTGCAAAAAAAAACTCACCCGCACAAAAAACATACTAGGTAGCTTTTTTTGTCTATTTTAACGTTCAGGCAAGGCTTGCTTTTGTTTGGATTTATTAACATAGTCGAAATTTTCACCTTTCTCTAGAAAAAATGAGGCATACATCATGAAAAGGGGCTGGTAGCGTAGTCGGCCTGTTTCTCACTTGGGAGTCATCGATATGAAGCACTGGCTTTTTCTGGGGTTTGCGATTGTGGCAGAAGTGATTGCAACGGCGTCACTCAAAAACAGCGACGGCTTTTCAAAGCTCGTCCCTTCGGTGTTAGTCGTGGTGGGATACAGTTTCTCTTTCTATCTACTCGCCCTCACTTTGCGCGCAATTCCTGTAGGCATCGCCTATGCGATATGGGCCGGCGCGGGCGTAACATTGATTGCTTTAATTGGCTGGCTTGTCTTTGACCAAAAACTCGATACAGCGGCGATTATCGGCATGGTACTAATTGTCTCGGGTGTAGCAGTGATGAATATTTTTTCATCTGCGTCTTCGCACTGAGTCGCGTTATTGGCGTCAGCCCGAGAACGAAAAAACCCAGCCGAAGCTGGGTTTTTTCTTTAAGGAGGAAAGGCAGATTACATCATGCCGCCCATTCCTCCCATACCGCCCATTCCAGCAGCACCCATATCAGCGCCGCCATCTTTTTGTGGCAGATCAGTAATCATGGCTTCGGTGGTGATCATCAGGCCAGCCACGGATGCCGCAAACTGAAGCGCACTACGCGTCACTTTGGTTGGATCCAGGATACCCATTTCAATCATGTCACCGTATTCACCGGTTGCGGCGTTGTAACCATAGTTACCGTCACCTGCTTTCACATTGTTCGCAACCACTGAATCTTCGTCACCCGCGTTAGTCGCGATTTGACGAATAGGCGCTTCCATGGCGCGCAGTGCCACACGGATACCGACGTTTTGCTCTTCGTTATCGCCTTTCAGCTCGCCAACTTTGCTTGCGGCACGGATAAGCGCAACGCCACCACCGGCAACCACGCCTTCTTCCACTGCCGCACGAGTCGCGTGCAGAGCATCTTCAACGCGGTCTTTCTTCTCTTTCATCTCAACTTCAGTCGCCGCACCGACTTTGATTACCGCAACACCGCCAGCCAGTTTGGCAACGCGCTCTTGCAGTTTTTCTTTGTCGTAGTCAGACGTCGCGTCTTCGATTTGTTGACGAATTTGAGCAACACGACCTTCGATCGCCGCTTCTTCACCAATACCATCAACAATTGTGGTGTTGTCTTTAGTAATGGTGACACGCTTGGCTTGGCCAAGGTCTTCTAGTGTCACTTTCTCAAGATCCATACCGATCTCTTCAGACACGACAGTACCTGCAGTCAGGGTCGCGATGTCTTGTAGCATCGCCTTACGACGATCACCGAAACCAGGTGCTTTCACTGCTGCCACTTTGACAATGCCGCGCATATTGTTTACCACCAAGGTGGCCAGCGCTTCACCTTCAAGATCTTCTGCAATGATCAGCAGCGGACGAGACGCTTTTGAAACCGCTTCAAGGGTTGGCAGTAGTTCGCGAATGTTAGAGACTTTTTTGTCGATCAGTAGGATAAATGGGTTATCCAGTTCAACATTACCGGCTTCTTGGTTGTTGATGAAGTACGGAGACAAGTAACCACGATCGAACTGCATGCCTTCGACAACGCTCAGTTCGTCTTGCAGTGACTGCCCTTCTTCAACAGTGATCACGCCGTCAAGACCCACTTTGTCCATTGCTTGTGCGATAAGCTTACCAACAGTGTGGTCAGAGTTTGCCGAGATAGTCCCCACTTGCTCAATGGCATTGTTGCTACTGCAAGGTGCAGACAGATTTTTCAGCTCTTCGACCGCGGCAACGACAGCTTTGTCGATACCACGTTTTAGATCCATTGGGTTCATGCCCGCAGCAACTGCTTTTAGGCCTTCGCTAATAATAGACTGCGCCAATACGGTCGCTGTGGTCGTGCCGTCACCCGCCGCATCATTGGCTTGTGAAGCGACTTCTTTCACCATTTGCGCGCCCATGTTCTGGAATTTGTCTTCCAGCTCAATTTCACGCGCAACAGAAACACCATCTTTAGTGATGGTTGGTGCACCGAATGATTTGTCGAGCACTACGTTACGGCCTTTAGGGCCCAGGGTGACGCGAACGGCATCCGCCAGAACATTCACACCTTCGAGCATTTTCGCACGTGCGTCGTCACTAAATTTAACGTCTTTAGCAGCCATGTTTTTATTCCTTTCTTACGTTATTGATTGGAGGTGAAATGAATTACTCAACGATTGCCATAATGTCGCTTTCAGACAAGATCAAAACCTCTTGACCCTCGATCTTTTCGGTTTTGGTACCAAAGCCTTCAGAGAAGATAACAGTGTCACCTACTTGAACGTCCAACGGCTGCACACTGCCGTTTTCAAGAATACGGCCTTTACCTACCGCCAGTACTTTACCGCGGGTAGATTTTTCTGCAGCAGAACCAGTTAACACGATGCCGCCCGCTGATTTAGACTCAGCTTCTTGGCGCTCAACGATAACGCGATCATGTAGTGGACGAATGTTCATCGGTCGTCTCCTGAATTAGTAATGATGTTCCGTTTGATGAAGTAAGTATGCACACAGGCCGTACATGCGTCCGGTACCTGATGTCTCTTTCTATGTGGGGACGGACTTTTTCTTTCCCAAGGGCTTTACAGCAATTTTTTTGTTTTTTTTAGACACGTAACTTTCTCACCTTATGCGGATCCGCTAGGGTAAGCCGTCCCAACTCAGCGATCAGAGACTATGAACGATAAACACGGGTTGCTTTCTGCTCCAATTAATCAAACCTTGCGCAAAATGACGATTCCGATGGTGTTCGGCCTGTTTGCGATCATCATGTTCAACGTGGTCGATACCTTTTTTATCTCGCAACTAGGGACAGAGGCGTTGGCAGCGGTGAGTTTTACCTTTCCTATCACCTTTGCGGTGAACTCCGTCACTCTCGGGTTAGGAGTCGGTATTGCAGCACTTGTCGGACGTTTACTCGGCCAAGGGGATCACCAAGATGCGGCGCGTGTATCAACCCATGGATTATTATTGGCCTTGTTGCTCGTGATGTTAGTTGGCTGGTTGGGTGCTGCCACCATTGTTCCCGTTTTTTCTGCATTAGGCGCCAGTAAAGATTTACTTCCACTGATCCATGAATATATGCAGATATGGTACCTCACGATTCCTTTATTGGTGGTACCGATGGCAGGTAATGCCGCCATTCGTGCCACAGGTGATACCAAAACCCCAGCCAAAATCATGATGGTCTCTGGGCTGATTAATGGCGTTCTCGACCCCTTGCTAATTTTTGGTTTAGGCCCTTTCCCTGAACTAGGCGTGCAAGGTGCCGCTATCGCCAGTGCCTTGAGCTGGGCCGGTGCCATGCTCGCTGCACTTATCGTACTCACTCGACGAGAGCAGCTACTGATTGCGCCGCAATGGCAACAGATCGGCACCGATGTGAGTCAAATTCTTAAAATTGGCATGCCTGCTGGAATGACCAATGCGCTCAACCCTGCAGCAGCTGCCATATTAATGATGATGCTCGCCTCACAAGGCACAGAAAGCGTTGCCGCCTATGGCGCTGCGCAACGGATTGAAGCGATTTTATTGATAGTGATGATGGCAATGACGTCTTCGCTTACGCCCTTAATGTCGCAAAACTTTGGCGCGCAATACCATCAGCGGGCCTTTCAGGCGCTGTTCAGTGCGATGCGCTTTGCCATCTTGTTCCAATTTGCCTTGTACTTATCGCTGTGGCCTTTTATCGATCTGATTGCGGATGTGTTCAGTGACGATGTGCGGGTTCAACAAGAAATTGCCCACTATTTGATGGTGGTCCCGGCCAGTTACGGCTTACAAGGCACCTTGATGTTATTGGTCGGCGGTCTGAATGCCATGAAGCGTTCGCTGCATTCGTTCGCCTGCAACCTAGTGCGTTTGTTTGTCTTCTTGGTGCCTTGTGCATGGCTGGGCGGCATGGTCAACGGCACCCATGGCCTGTTTGCGGGAATCGCTGTTGCCAATCTACTCGCCGGTATTATGGCGTACCTGTATGCCGTGGTGCTGCGCCGTCAGACGCTCGCGTCTTCACTACCAGCTTGATCCAGCTCATGAACGCGGTGCTGCAACGCATCTAACGCCTGATAAAGCGCTTGATACTGCGCCGCACTGAGTCCCTCGAGCATGGCTTTTTCCCACTCCAACACCTTGGGGACAATAGTCTGATAATGGGTGCGGCCTTTGTCGGTCAAATGGACTAACGCGGCGCGCTGATCACCTTGACACGCGCGTCGCTCTACCAACTGATGCTGCTCTAAACGGGTAAGCAAGCGCGACACTCTCACTTTATCCAACCGCGTTTCTGCGGCTAAATCTTTCGCCATCACGCCATCCCGTGCGCCCAAAGAGGCCAGCACGCGCCATTCTGGACGCGACAATCCAAACTCTGCTTCATAACGTGCCGCAAGACTATCGGCAACCAGCTCTGCGGTGTGAACTAATTTGTAGGGCAAAAAACTGTCAAGGGCTAGGTGCGGAACGGTCATATCAGTTAGTTTCAATTGAAATCATATACCTTACTTTACGAGAGGCGTCGATAAGATGCAAAGGTAGTGCTTTGTTTACACTTACGGTTTTTAGGCGGCAAAAATACTGAACAGACAAGGTAAAATATTTGTTAACAGCACGTTGCTTTTTATCTTGTCTGCTCGCTAGTATAAACGGATAGATTGTTTCTTTTGAAACTATTTGGCCGTACCGGTGACCACGGCCGCCCAGCACAAGGAGCGAGATATGCGAAAGTGGTTTTCATTCCCCATTCGTGAAGGGGACGCCTCACGTCAAGCCCACTGCGACTTTCCCGAAGGAACCTACGAGCGCGAATGTGGCAAGGAAGGCTTTTTTGGCCCGGCCAGCCATATGTATCACCGCCATCCCCCGACGGGCTGGAGTGAGTGGGAAGGCCCATTGCGACCGCATGCTTTTGACACCAACCGAGTTGAAACGCAAGGCACGTCGCCAATGGATGCCCCTGTGCTGTTATCCAATGCCAATGTTCAGGTTCGCTTATGGCGCACCGATACCGCCATGTCTTATCTGGTGCGCAACAGCGATGGCGACGATTGCTTATTCGTCCATCAGGGCGAAGGCTCGCTGTATTGCGATTACGGCCACTTGCGCTACAGCAAAGGCGATTACTTGATTATTCCTCGTGCCACCAGCTGGCGACTGGTGCCGGATGAGGCCACTACTTTGCTGATGATTGAAGCGACACATGGCTCCTACATGAGCGCCGAACGAGGCATTGTCGGCGAGCATGCGGTGTTTGACCCCGCGGTGCTAGAACATGCACGTATTGACGATAGCTTTAAAGCCCAGCAATCCGATAGCGAAAGCTGGCAGGTGATGATCAAATCGCGCCAACAGCTCAACCGTGTCACTTATCCTTATAACCCACTCGATGCCGTAGGCTGGAAGGGCAACCTCACCGTATTCCGGCTTAACTGGCGAGATATCCGCCCACTAATGAGCCATCGTTATCACTTGCCGCCATCCGCGCACACCACCTTTGTCGCGCAAGGTTTTGTGATTTGTACCTTTGTCCCCCGCCCGATCGAGTCGGATCCTGGCGCACTGAAGGTGCCTTTTTACCACAATAACGATGACTATGATGAAGTGCTTTTCTATCACCAAGGTGACTTTTTCAGCCGCGATAACATTGATGCCGGTATGGTGACCTTACACCCTTGTGGCTTCCCACATGGACCTCACCCAAAAGCCTTTGCCGCGGGCAAAAAGCATCAGAAAAAAGAGACCGATGAAGTGGCGGTGATGATCGATACCCGCATGCCACTTGATATGGGCGACGCGGCGAAAGCCACCGAACTGACCGATTATGTCTACTCTTGGCGCACGCCAAGTGACGCAGAATAGCGAAGGAGAAAGCAATGAAACTGGCTTCACTCAAACACGGACGTGATGGCAAATTGATTTTGGTCTCTCGCGACCTTACTCGCGCCGTCCACGCCGACGATATTGCGCCCACACTACAAGCGGCACTCGATAATTGGACGACCCTTGCGCCCAAACTGACTCAGCGCTATGACGCGCTTAACGACAACCAAGTCAGTGAGTCTTTTGCCTTTGACCCAAGTGTCTGCGATTCACCGCTGCCCCGCGCCTTTCAGTGGGCGGATGGTAGCGCCTACGTTAACCACGTTGAACTGGTGCGCAAAGCACGCGGTGCAAAAATGCCTGAGAGTTTTTGGACCGATCCTTTGATGTATCAAGGCATGTCTGATGGCTTTCTTGGTCCGCGTGATGAGATTGAATTAGTGGATGATGCATGGGGCTGTGATTTTGAAGCCGAGCTAGCCGTCGTCACCGATGATGTGCCCATGCACCTAAGCGCTGAGAAAGCCGGCCAACACATTAAATTACTGATGCTGGTCAACGATGTTTCTCTGCGCAACCTGATCCCCGGCGAGCTTGCCAAAGGGTTCGGTTTTTTCCAATCCAAGCCCGCCTCTGCTTTTTCGCCGGTGGCGGTTACCCCCGATGAGCTTGGCGATCACTGGCGCGACCATAAAGTCCACTTGCCGATGCATGTCACTCTGAACGGCGACTGGTTTGGCTCGCCCGAAGCCGGTGTCGATATGACCTTTGATTTTGCCGAACTGGTCGCCCATGTAGCGAAAAGCCGTCATGTCAGTGCCGGGACCATTATTGGCTCCGGCACGGTGTCCAATACCGATCGCAGTAAAGGCTCTTGCTGCTTAGCCGAAAAGCGCATGCTGGAAATTATCGACCAAGGCGAGGCAAAAACCCCGTTTATGACCTTTGGCGATAGCGTCACTATCGATATGCGCGACAGCCAAGATGCGTCTATTTTCGGCGCCATTGAGCAAACTGTGACCCGTTACATCGCAGAGTAACCTTGATGCGCGCCCGGTGCCTCTGGGCGCGCTTGACGTTGACGCCGTCTAGGAGCTTGTATGCTGCTTTATGATTACAGTAAGTCGACCGCGGCCTACCGCGTCCGCATCGCCCTTGGCCTTAAAGGCCTCAGCTACCAACGAGAAACCGTGTCCCTTCTGGATAAACATCAGCACAGTGACGCCTATCGTTCGCTCAACCCCGCCGGTTTAGTGCCTACCTTGGTCGATAGCGATGTCACCTTGAGCCAATCGCTCGCCATTATCGAATACCTCGATGAGCGCTATCCACAGGTCAAACTGCTCCCCGGTGATCCAGTGCAAAAAGCCCAGTGCCGCTCTCTGGCACTCGATATTGCCTGTGATGTGCATCCACTCAATAACTTGCGAGTTCTGCAATACTTAACCGGCCCCTTTGGCCACAGTGATGATGACAAAATCACTTGGTATCACCATTGGCTAAAACAAGGGTTCGATGGCTTGGAAGCCAAACTACAAGGATTAGACAGCTCCTTTATCGGCGGAGAAGCGCCCAATTTGGCCGATATTTGTTTGGTCGCGCAGCTGTTTAATGCACGCCGATTTGCGTTTGATTTAACGGCATACCCAACCCTGACACGCATTGAATCACAATGCCAAACGTTGGATGCATTTATACAGGCACACCCTGATAAGGGCTAAGGAGAGGACATGAAAGACGGATTGTTGTGGGCGCCGGATAAGGAACGTCAAACCCACACGTTACTCGCTGCGTTTATCCGTGCCGTGAATCAGACTCACGACACCCAGCTAAGCGGTTATGACGATCTTTACGCATGGTCAGTACGTCAAAGCGGCGATTTTTGGCAACAGTTATGGCAATTTGCCGGCGTGATCGGCGATCCGGGCGAGAGAGTGTGCGATATCGATCCCGAGCACCCCAATCGAGATAGCCACTGGTTTCCCACCGCACGTCTGAACTATGCCGAAAACCTGCTCAAGCACGCAGAGCAATATGCCGACCAACCGGCGATGATTTTTAGCGGTGAGCATGAGGTAGCACGAACCCTCACTTGGCGTGAGCTCGTCGATCAGGTCGCGGCCATCCGTCACTACCTAGATATGCAAGGCGTTCAGCCGGGCGATGTGGTTGCTGGCTATTTACCTAATCTGCCTGAAACCGTGATTGCAATGCTTGCCACCGCGGCTCTGGGCGCGATTTGGACCTCAACCTCACCGGACTTTGGCGTCGACAGTGTGTTAGACCGTTTTGGCCAAACCGAGCCCAAAGTGCTGTTTACCACCGATCATTACCACTATAACGGCAAAACCTATGACTGCCTGAATAAAGCACAGCAGGTGGTGGGTAACGTACCGGCCATTGAACGCCTAGTGGTGATCCCTTTTGATGGCGTTCGACCTTCTTTACCTGCTGGCGTGGATAACTGGCAGGACTTATTAGTCAAGGACGTGCCGCCGCTTCGCTTTACCCGCGTGGCGTTCAATGCCCCACTCTTTGTGCTTTACTCTTCCGGCACCACGGGTAAGCCCAAGTGCATTATTCATTCTGTAGGGGGGATATTGCTCAATCATTTGAAAGAGCATCAGCTCCATTCGGATGTGCGCCCCGGCGATCGCTTTTTCTATTTCACCACCTGCGGCYGGATGATGTGGAATTGGCAAGTCAGCGCTTTAGCAAGCGGCGCGACCTTGGTGCTCTATGATGGCTCGCCGTTTTATCCCGATGCGGGGGTACTTTGGCGACTGGCCGAGCGGCACCGGCTCACCCTTTTTGGCACCGCAGCCAAATACTTAGAGGCATTGAAAAAACAAGGTGTGGCGCCGAAAGATGATTACTCGCTGACGTCACTACGCGTCCTATGTTCGACCGGCTCGGTACTTGCGCCCGAACAGTTTGATTATGTCTATCAAAAAATAAAGCCTGATCTGCAATTAAGCTCGATTGCGGGTGGCACCGACATTTGTGGCTGTTTTGTTCTTGGCAGCCCACTATCACCGGTTTATCGCGGTGAAAGCCAAAAGCGCGGCTTGGCGCTCGATGTACAAGTGTTTAACGCCCAAGGCCAAGCGGTTGAAGAGCAGAAAGGGGAACTGGTGTGTTGTAATAGCTTCCCCAACCAGCCGGTTGGCTTTTGGCACGATACCGATGGCAGTCGCTATCACAATGCCTACTGGAGCAAGATTGATGACATCTGGTTCCATGGTGACTATGTGCGCCTGACCGCACAAGGTGGCATGGTGTTTTATGGTCGGTCTGACGCGGTATTAAACCCAGGCGGGGTGCGAATTGGTACGGCGGAAATCTATCGCCATGTTAACCAGCTTAGCGAGATCATCGATTCAGTAGTCATCGGCCAGCAATGGCAAAATGATGTCCGCGTGGTGCTGTTCGTCAAACTCGCCGCCGACGTGACACTGGAT
The DNA here is from genome assembly GCF_001996105.1 of Salinivibrio sp. IB643. Classification (NCBI taxonomy): domain Bacteria; kingdom Pseudomonadati; phylum Pseudomonadota; class Gammaproteobacteria; order Vibrionales; family Vibrionaceae; genus Salinivibrio; species Salinivibrio sp. IB643. The sequence goes on along the minus strand of NZ_MUFF01000015.1, from coordinate 102,498 downwards.
GAGCCACTCAAGCAAGCCATCAAAAAAACCATCCGCACCCAGTGCACACCACGTCATGTTCCCGCCGTGATTGCCGAGGTGAGCGATATTCCGCGCACCAAGTCAGGGAAACTGGCCGAGCTGGCGGTGCGCGATGTGGTCCATGGCCAAGACGTGGCACAGTTAAGCGCACTGGATAACCCAGCATCACTCGACCAATATCGCCAACGCCCTGAGCTTGCTGAATAAACGACACTCGCTGAATAAACGACAATAGTGCAATAGGCCCATAAGGTCCGCAAAAAACTAAAAATGGCCGCAGTGTGCGGCCATTTTTGTCGATGTTTTTTACAACGTAAACGTTATCTTAGGCGATGATTGTCATCGTCGTCATCGTCTTTACGCTCGTACTCACCTTCAAAGGTGTTGCCATCGTCATCGCGCCCGCCACGACGAAAAGGATCGTCACCAAAGGGGCCTTGCGTATTACCTCCTTGGTGGAAGCCGCCTTGGCCAAAGCCCGCTTGAGACACAGTGACCCGTTTCATCACTTGTTTGGCGAGCGCCGCACGCGGTGCTGGTAGCAGCACCAACATCCCCATCGCATCGGTCATAAAGCCTGGCGTCAACAGCAAGACACCTGCTACCGCAAGCATCACGCCTTCAAGGATTTGCTGCGCCGGTAACTCACCGCGATTGAGTCTGTCCTGCACCGAGGCCAGCGTCATCAACCCCTGATTACGGACCAAAGACGCACCGACAAATGCCGTGATCAGAWCCAACGCCAAGGTCGGCCACAAGCCCAGCCAGCCGCCGACCTGAATAAATAGGCCAATTTCGATCACTGGGACCAGAATAAATAGCAGTAGTAAGACTGGAAACACGGTTCACCTCGCGCTAAAAATTGACGTTTCATCCTAACATCAAAATAAGGCAAAAGCCGAACCGGGATCCTGTATTTACTGCTTGAATCCCAGCGCAAGAAAGCGCATTTTGTTTAGTCATCATGTTACAGCTGTGACGGAAGTCAGCCATTTCAACCGCATCATGTGCTGTAATATGGGTTGAAACGATGTAATAGACGATACATCCAGCCAAAATCTCTGAGGAATGGATTCTACAGCAATATTTGTGGCGACGTTTTAATCATTATAATAACTTGATGTTAAGGCCAACGCATGTCTCAGACGATTATTACCCCCAATGATACCCCTACGCAAACCACTGCCACCCGCTTGGAAGAGGACTTACTCGGCCAACGAGCGGTGCCTGCAGATGCGTATTATGGCATTCATACCTTGCGCGCGATTGAGAACTTCACTATTTCAAGCACCCGTATTTCTGATATCCCAGATTTCGTACGCGGCATGGTTTATACCAAAAAGGCCGCCGCAATGGCCAACCAAGAACTTGGCGTGATCCCTGCTGACGTCGGTGATTACATCATCAAAGCCTGTGACCAGATGTTGGAAACCGGCAAATGCATGGATCAGTTCCCCTCGGATGTCTTTCAAGGCGGCGCGGGCACCTCGGTGAACATGAACGCCAACGAGGTAATTGCCAATCTTGCGCTTGAACTGATGGGGCACGAGAAAGGCGATTATGATGTGATTAACCCTAACGATCACGTCAACAAGAGCCAATCCACTAACTGTGCGTATCCAACCGGATTTCGAATTGCGGTATATAACAGCATTCTCAAACTGATGGATGCGATTGATTACTTACAAAAAGAATTCGATGTCAAAGCAGACACGTACGCTCATGTCATAAAAATGGGCCGTACCCAGCTGCAAGATGCGGTGCCAATGACAGTGGGGCAAGAGTTCAAAGCCTTCTCTGTACTGCTGCGTGAAGAGATTAAAAACATCAAATATACGGCGGCCCTACTTTTAGAAGTGAACTTAGGCGCTACCGCGATCGGGACGAAGTTGAATGCTGCAGAAGGTTACCAGCAACTGGCGGTGAAACGCCTTGCAGAGATTACTGGTTTACCTTGTATCCCGGCAGAAGATTTGATTGAAGCCACCTCAGACTGTGGGTCCTATGTCATGGTGCATGGCGCGCTAAAACGCCTGGCGGTGAAACTATCGAAGATCTGTAATGATTTACGCCTACTTTCTTCTGGCCCTCGTGCAGGACTGAATGAAATTAACTTGCCTGAAATGCAAGCCGGTTCATCCATCATGCCTGCCAAGGTCAACCCGGTGATCCCTGAAGTAGTCAATCAGGTTTGTTATCGAGTCATGGGGAACGACACTACCATCACCTTTGCTGCCGAAGCCGGCCAATTGCAACTCAACGTCATGGAGCCGGTGATTGGTCAAGCGCTGTTTGAATCGATCTCGATATTAGCAAACGGCTGCCGTAACCTCGGCGAAAAATGCGTCAGCGGCATTACCGTCAACCAAGAAGTGTGCGAGCACTACGTGCATAACTCGATTGGGATTATCACCTATCTCAACCCCTTTATCGGTCATCACGAAGGCGATATTGTCGGCAAGATTTGTGCTGAAACCGGTAAAAGTGTTAAAGAGGTGATACTCGAGCGTGGTTTGATGACAGAGTCTGAGCTTGATGAGATTTTCTCCGTTGAGAACCTCATGCACCCCAAATACCGCGGTAAACGCTTTAACGCTTAGCCGGTCAAAATCACAACAACCATAAAACAACAAAGGGCGCTTATAGCGCCCTTTTTCATGCCGGTGAAACAGCCGCTACAACACCTGGGTAATCAACAAACCACATGCAATACTAAAGACCATGCTCAGCAAGCCTGGCAACATAAAGCTATGGTTGAACACATACTTACCAATCCGCGTAGTACCGGTGCGGTCAAAATCAATTGAAGCGATAATCGGACCATAATTCGGGACGAAGAAATAACCATTTACCGCAACAAAGGTGGCAATGATCATCGAAGGGGGTAAGCCAAGCGAAATCGCTACTGGAACAAGCACCGCCGTCGTTGCACCTTGACTATTCACCATCACTGATAGGGCAAATAAGGCAAAAGCAAATGTCCAGGGCGCCACTTCAACCAAGCCAGATACCGCGTCTTTGACCATATCTAGATGGCCAGCAACCAAGGTATCCCCTAACCAAGCAATACCAAAGATAGCAACGATGGCACGCATCCCAGCATGGAATACTGAGCCTTGGCTAATCGCATTACCGTCTGGTTTACAAGTCAGAATAATTAACGCAGCAACCGACAACATAACGATTTCAATGGTGTGGGCCATGCCCATTGGCTCACCATCAAATGCCGGACGCAAAGCAGGGAAAGCCCCCATAATGACCACGGCTAACGCACCGAATAAGAACAATGCGACCGATTTTTTCGCCTCAGGGGTGACTTCGATATCTTCGACCGCGAGGTCAGCTTCCATTTCCTGACGAAACGCGGGATCTTGCAGACGACGTTGATATTCAGGATCGTCTTTAAGCTCTTTGCCCAGTTTATTCACGATCACACACGCCAGCGCCAAACCGATAAAGGTGCTAGGAATGGTCACTGATAGAACATCTGTCAGTGTGATGCCTTGAGGCTCTAAAAAGGCGACACATGCAACCACAGCAGCGGCAATCGGGCTGGCCACAATCGCAAACTGTGAGGCAATCACCGCCATACCGAGAGGGCGGGCAGGACGAATCCCGCTTTTGCGGCTCACTTCGGCAATAACTGGCAACACCGAGTACGCCACGTGTCCCGTTCCTGCCATCATGGTAAAGACATACGTCACTAAAGGCGCAACAAAAGTAATATGACGTGGATTTTTGCGCAGAATGCCACTGGCAATTTTAATTAAAAAATCGAGGCCCCCTGCCGCTTGCATGGTCGCGGCGGCGGCAACTACCGCCATGATCATTAATAACACATCAATCGGAGGATGCGTCGGTTGCAACCCGAACACAAAGCTCAACACTAAAAGTCCAAGCCCGCCCATCACACCTAAACCGATGCCGCCGATACGGGCACCCACTAAGATGCAGCTGAGTACCACTAATAACTCAACCAAAAACATAATTTTCTCCTACTTTGGATAGACTTTCCCACTACGTCGCGTTCACACACGAGAGCAAACGCGCCCAGCACCATGGCCAAAGTCTAACCAGGCCCCGTAACGCGTATGTTGATTCAAGTAAGAAAAAGTAACACTTTTCGCGAACTGACAACAAAAAGTTCGGAAATTGAGATCTTTAACCTAGACACTAGGCAGGCTTTTCTTTTCTACTTTCAGTTGTTATGTTATATCATAACCTTTAATAAGGCGTCATTATGCAAGCCAATATCCATCTCGAGTATCGCCCTGTCGTTTTTCATGACACCAGCGTTGACGCCTATTTTATTATCGGATCAACCTTGCAAACATCACGCACCATTGAGTGGCAAGATGGCAAAACCTATCCTTACTACCCGTTGGATATCTCGAGCGCTTCACATCCGGTGTACACAGGTAAACAACGCGCTGCCAATAAAGAGGGGCGCGCCGCCAACTTTGCGCGCAAGTTTGGCCAAATTGGTCGCAGTCAAAAGGCGTCGTCATGAAGGTATTGAACTCACTGAAAAGCGCCCGCCAGCGTCACCCTGATTGCCAGGTTGTCCGTCGTCGCGGACGCATGTTTGTCATTTGCAAAACGAATCCGCGTTTTAAAGCCGTACAAGGGCGCGCGAAAAAACGCGCCTAAGCGTCGGCGACGCACTGCCACTGATGGGGCAGTGCGTCTCTGCGGGCAAACATCTTGATGTCGTCATTTCCTTTTCCTAAGCAAGTCATGGTATGTGTGTATACTCATCCTATTAACATGAAAAGGAAAACATATGAGACAGGGTCGCCGTGTCGCATTGACTGCTGGATTGTTGGTTGCCGCATTAGGCGCCAGTGCGCTTTATATTGTTCGCTCGCAACAAGCTACCGTCCCTGCGACAACATCGCATACCGTCACGGCGCCAACCTTTGTGACCGTTAATAGCCAAGCCGCACTTGAGGCTGAACTTGCCAAAGCCGCTACCAATCAACAAGTCGCCTTTGTCGACTATTACGCCGACTGGTGCATTCCATGCAAACAGTTTGCGCAAAAAACATTTACCGATCCGGCAGTGTCTAAGCCACTTAGTACTATGCACCGAATTAAAGTGAACCTGAGTGAAAACCGTCCGGAAGATTTTGCCTTGATGCGTAGCCAAGCGGTGGCAGGCTTACCGACTCTCGACTTTTGGCTTCCCACGGGTGAACGTGATCAAGCGGCGCGTATAACCGGCTTTTTACCTCCTGAGGCATTTCTCGCTCACCTCAATGAACATGCACTGATGCCGTCAGTAAAAAGCAAGGAATGATCAATCTCTTAGTTCTCTTGTTACAAAATTGATAAGCCCTGCATCGGGTGATAGGTTGAAAGAAACTGAAGGGAAAGATAGCCGCATTATGGAAGCGCAACACACCATCGTTATTGCTGATGATCATCCACTATTTCGAAATGCCTTATTTCAATCTGTGCATATGGCGATAAGCGGTGCCAACCTGTTGGAAGCAGATAGCTTAGATAGCTTGCATAAAATACTCGCACGAGATGCTGACGTCGATTTAGTCCTACTCGACCTCAAAATGCCCGGCGCTAACGGCATGTCCGGTCTGATTGAGCTGCGCAACCAATATCCTAACCTGCCCATTGTCGTCGTCTCTGCCAGCGAAGAACGCAATGTGATCCGTCAAGTGCATTCACATGGTGCGTTTGGCTTTATCCCTAAGTCCAGCGATATGCGCGCCTTGGTGCAATCATTAACCCAGGTACTCGAGGGAACGCCTTGTTTTCCTGATGATCTCGGCGAGGAGGATGACAGCGAGTGCCTATCTAGCAAACTCGCTGCGCTGACACCGCAGCAGTATAAGGTGTTGCGGATGCTCTGTGACGGTCTGCTTAATAAACAAATCGCTTACGATCTCGCCGTTTCCGAAGCCACCATCAAAGCGCATATGACGGCTATTTTCCGTAAGCTCGGGGTCAAAAATCGTACGCAAGCAGTGATTTTATTGCAGCAATCCAATATAGAACTTTGATACGCTAGCGCCCTCGACCCTATTATGGAGCGCCCATGCTAAGTATTCTGGCTACACAATTCGTGATCTTATGGGCCGTGATCGATCCTGTCGGTAGCGTGCCCATTTATCTCTCGCAAGATGCTCACCGATAACAACCGCTATGCCATTGCTGAACAAGCGATCACAGCGGGAGTGATGTTTTTAGTTCTGCTCGCGACCTTGGCTTTACTCCTCGGGGCTAATGTGATTCACAAAGTGATTGGTAATGTGGGCGCTTCTATTATCAGTCGCGTAATGGGGCTGATTCTCGCCTCGGTGGCAGTGGCTAATTTACTCGAAGGGGTCCAAAAGTTTTACCACTTAAGTTAGACCTTTGGCGAAAGCCTTGGCTGGCTCACACGGAGCCAGCCCAACCTACCTCACAAAACACCTGATTTTTCCTGCGATTGCCTACAACCAAGCTCGACTAAAGTTGCAATGTCGCTTTGCCTATCCACTGCTATCGTCATTACGTAACATTCCATTAACGTGATAAACAAGGAGAAGGCGATGGCGTTTCAAAGCAAGGAACACGCAAAAGCCTACTGGGACAGAAACGTAAAACTGATGATCAGCTTATTGATTGTCTGGTTTGTGGTCTCATTTGGCTGCGGGATCTTATTCGTTGATGCTCTCAATACCATTCAAATTGGCGGCTACAAATTAGGATTCTGGTTTGCTCAGCAGGGATCGATTTATACCTTCCTCGGCATCATTTTTGTGTATACCAAACAAATGCGCAAACTCGATCGCGAGTTCGGTGTTGACGACGAGTAAGAGGATAAACACATGGATTTAAGAACCATTACTTATATTGTTGTCGGGTTCACATTCGCACTCTACATCGGGATTGCAATTTGGGCACGCGCAGGCTCCACTAAGGAGTTTTACGTCGCGGGCGGCGGGGTCAACCCCATCGCAAACGGGATGGCCACCGCTGCAGACTGGATGTCAGCCGCTTCCTTTATTTCAATGGCCGGCTTAATTGCCTTTATGGGTTATGGCGGCTCGGTGTTTTTAATGGGTTGGACTGGCGGCTTCGTGCTTCTTGCATTGCTGCTGGCGCCTTACCTGCGTAAGTTTGGCAAGTTTACCGTGCCAGAGTTTGTCGGTGAGCGCTTTTATTCAAAAACCGCACGTATCGTCGCTGTCATCTGCTTAATCATCGCCTCGGTGACGTATGTTATCGGTCAAATGAAAGGGGTTGGGGTCGCATTTGGTCGCTTTTTAGAAGTGGATTACTCCACCGGGCTATTAATCGGTATGGTGATCGTCTTTATGTATTCCGTGATGGGCGGGATGAAAGGCATTACTTACACCCAAATTGCTCAATATTGCGTACTCATTTTAGCTTACACCATTCCCGCAATCTTTATTTCCCTTAACTTGACTGGTAATCCGTTCCCACAACTAGGTCTCGGTAGCACCATGGCGGGCACCGATCAGTATCTGCTCGATCGACTGGATCAGGTAGTCACCGAACTTGGCTTTGTGGAATACACCACCGCAGTGCGTGGCAGTACGCTCAATATGTTTGCCTACACCATGTCACTGATGATTGGTACTGCTGGCTTACCCCACGTCATTATCCGCTTCTTTACCGTGCCTAAGGTACGCGATGCTCGGGCTTCTGCGGGTTGGGCGCTATTCTTTATCGCCATTTTGTACACCTCAGCACCTGCGGTCGCGGCAATGGCGCGCTTGAACTTAATGGACACTGTGAATCTGCCTAATGGCGACAATCTTGTCTATGACGAACGTCCAGACTGGTTCAAAAACTGGGAAAAAACCGGGCTACTTGGTTTTGATGATAAAAACGGCGATCAAAAAATTCAGTACACGTCGGATTCGGCAACCAACGAATTACGCGTTGACCGCGATATTATTGTCCTGGCCAATCCCGAAATCGCCAAACTGCCTAACTGGGTGATCGCCTTGATTGCCGCCGGTGGCCTGGCGGCCGCTTTATCGACCGCAGCCGGGTTATTATTGGCTATATCGTCCGCGATATCTCATGACCTGATTAAGGGGGTCGTCAATCCGAATATCAGTGAAAAAGGCGAGCTGATGGCGAGCCGGATATCCATGGCATTAGCGATTGCCGGCGCTGGATACTTGGGGCTCAATCCACCAGGCTTTGCGGCCGGGACAGTGGCACTTGCCTTTGGTTTGGCCGCGTCATCGATATTCCCGATACTGATGATGGGGATCTTCACCAAAACCATCAATAAAGAGGGCGCAATTGCGGGTATGGTAGCGGGGATCAGTGTCACCCTGTTCTATGTCTTCCAACATAAAGGGATTCTGTTTGTCGCTGATTGGACCTACTTAGAAGGCTTAGGCAGCAACTGGATCTTAGGGATTGAACCCAATGCCTTTGGTGCAGTCGGGGCAGTCTGCAACTTTGTCGTCGCTATCATTGTGTCACGCATGACGAAGGAAACACCGCAAGAGGTGCAAGACTTAGTCGAACACGTTCGCATGCCATCGGGTGCGGGTGATGCGCAATCACACTGATACAGTGTTAAATTATGCAAGCCCCTTCGGGGGCTTTTAAACGACAAATTATGTCCAGCCAAGGAGAGGCATGATGTCAACGATAACGCGTTTATTAACCAACAAGCATGTAGTTATCGCGATGCTAGTCGCGCCAGTGCTCGCAGTGATAGCCTATTTTGCGGTCGATGCCAGTGTGTCTGAAGCGCCCAAGGCGGCCCAACCGGGGAAAAGCTACCCGCTTGCTGTCCGTTCCAACTGTCGCTATACCAGCGGATTTTGTCAGCTCGAAAATGGTGATATGAAACTCAAACTGGAGCCACAAGGGATCGAGGATAATCAGCTGACGTTGCAGCTAGTCAGTGAGTTGCCTTTAGAAGGTGTTCGTATTGGCCTGGCACAGACCTCGCCCCAAGCGATGCAAGCCACCGGTGATAAAGGTACCCACTGGCTCGTATCACTGCCGGCACCAAAGAGTAATGATGCACAAATCCGCGTCGCGGTGAGCATGGCGGGTAGCCATTATTTTGCGCAAATACCTGCTACGTTTATCGAGCACAAGACCTTTTATACCGAACACCAGCAAGCCCAAGACGCATCATAGCCGACGACAAAATGCGTCATAATTGATGATACGATGATAGCCCCAGCGAAGGGAGCCACTAGCTATTCAGCGACATCACGGCAGGTCGAATCGCGGCAATAATCACAGCGATGTTGTGTTCATAAGCTTGTTCGGCAAGCCAATAGTTCACATCGGCCCACCCGTCGCCATCCAAGTGAGCAAGTTCATCGACTTCAATATGACCATCAATAGGATCAAATCGTCCTTCGACCTTGACGGTACCGATATCGGTTTCAAGGCGCGCGAATGCAAATGGCGTCATTATTTTCCTCGCTGTTGTAATAGGGTCCGTAGCTTCAGCGGCTTCACGGGCTTAGACAGATACGTAAAGCCTAGTCCTGTTACCGCCTGTTGTGTTTCAGCACTGCGGTCAGCGCTGATCATTACGCCATGAAAACAAGCGCCCAACTTGAGTTGGCATTGCTGTAATACTTGTAGGCCCGTTTGTTGGTTGGCTAAATGATAGTCACTCAGCACAAATTCAGGTTGCCATTGTTCACTGATTTGCTGCATGGCCTCGCCAACATCTCGCGCGCACCGCACATCACAGCCCCAACGTGATAAAAGCTGGGTCATTCCGGTCAAAATATCTTGTTCATTATCAACACATAATACTCGGCATCCTTGCAACGCCTGGGCGCTGTGCAGCGTTGGTGTGGCGCCTTTCGGAATAGCATTCACTTCGCGGGTATCACTGCCATCAACGGTGATGGAAAAAACAGTCCCCTTGCCTGGCCATGACTGCAGTCCCAACGGTTGAGACAAGATTTGGCTAATGCCTTTCGCGATAGCCAGCCCCAATCCCAGCCCTTGCTCTGCACCTTGGCGCTCAATCCGAGTAAACTCTTGAAAAATATCTTGCTGGCGAGCCAACGGGATCCCATCCCCATCATCCCAAACCTCGATTCGATAATCATGGCCGGTACGGCGCACGCCCAATAACACCCGTCCGTCCGGGTTGTAGCGAAAGGCATTGGTTAAGAAGTTTTGCAATACTCGCCTAAGGAGGGTTTTATCAGAGCGGACAATGGCCCGGCTGCGGCAGACATGAAAATGGAGGCCTTGTCGATGTGCTAACACTCCAAATTCCGCTTCAAGCGCATCAAAGACTTCACTCAATGGAAAGGACTCAATCCGGGCTTTCATCTTGCCCGATTCAAGACGAGAAATATCCAATAAGTCTCCAATCAATACCTCAGCACTTTCGAGCGCACTTTCGATATGCTGCGCGGCGGTTTCTGTTTCACGGTTGACCGCCATTTCACTCAGTGATGAGGCAAACAAGCGCGCCGCATTGAGCGGTTGCATTAAGTCGTGACTCACTGCGGCTAAAAAACGGCTTTTTGACTGCGAGGCAGATTCCGCTTTACGGGTGGCGTCGATTAAACGGCTATTCAAGCGCTCCAATTCCTGGGTTCGCTCAGTCACACGCGCTTCCAAGGTTTCGTTTGACTGTTTGAGCGCGGCTTCGGCATCGCGGAACGCGGTGATATCGGTAAAGGTCATGACAAAGCCCCCGCCCGGCATCGGGTTACCTTGCAATTCAATCACGCGCCCGTCGGGATGAACACGCGAGGACGTATGCGGCTTTCGCCGCGTTAAGTGCATCACCCGTTTGCTCACATGATCCTCCGGATCGCCCGGCCCACACAATCCCCGCTGAGCATTGAACCGGATTAAGTCTGCGACCGGTCGTCCGACTTGAATAAGCCCAGGTGGGAATTGGAACATATCGATATAACGCTGATTCCACGCCACTAGCCGTAATTGTTTATCCACCACCGATATCCCTTGATTGATATGCTCAATGGCGCCTTGCAAAAGACCGCGAGAAAAATCAAACAACTCAGAGGCTTCATCCACGATGGTGGCAATTTCCTCCAGCTGCATATTTCGGCCTTGTAGTGCAGAAGACAGCACCAGCCGAGCGGATGACGATCCAAACACGCCCGCCAGCACCCGCTCGGTATGACGAATTAAAGGGGCGCTGGCCTGTTGCTGTGGCATTAACTCCTCACCGCGCTGCTCAGCAAATTGGCTAAAAGCCTGGCGCATGCGTCGACGCCCCACGAAGCGTGACGCCAGCATCTCAAGCTCTGCGACCGTGACTCGGCTTTGATACAAGCGCGCACCATCGTTTTCGGGTAATGGCATGCCGACAAATGCGGCGGCTTGCAAGCGCTCACTCAGTGACGGTCGTGTTAATAAAGACACAAGGATAAAGCTGACGGCATTCATCAATACGCTAAAGGCCAACCCCCAATCAATGATATTAAGCTCGGCGAGTGGAGGTAATGATGGTGGCGTAATCAGCCAGATAAGCATATTGGATTGCCCATCCCCTGCCAGCATCCCGGTTTGGACCATCATGGTCACCAACCAAAGCGAAAATCCGACTGTCAGCCCAGCGTACACCCCTTTTTTATTTCCTTGCCGCCAATACAAGGCGCCAACCATGGCAGGTGCAAATTGCGCGATGGCAGCAAAAGACAGAAAGCCAATTTCTGACAAGGTTGGGACGGTTTCTATCAAATGATAGAAACCCCAGGCGGCAATCAAAATCAAGAAAATCAGCGCGCGACGGACGTTGAGTAATAAACCAGAAAATTGCGCGAAATTGCGAGAGGCCATTTTCATACGCCGTAACAGCAGCGGCATAACAAGATCATTGGAGACCATAATGGCCAGCGCAATAGTAGAAACAATCACCATGCCACTGGCTGCCGAGGCACCGCCCATAAACGCCAGTAATGCCATGCCTTCCGCGCCCACGGATAAGGGCAAGCGGATCACATAGGCATCCGCCGGTGTACCAGGCAATAACGCTTGCCCGGCATAAGCCATGGGAAGGACAAAAATTAGCATCAGGAGTAGATAGATTGGGAAAACTTTACGTGCCATGTTCAAATCGCTTGCACGCGTGTTTTCCACCACCATGGTATGAAACTGGCGCGGCAGACAAATAATCGCGGCGCCCGTTAAAAAGGTGTGAATGATTAAACTACCGACATCGGGCTCACCGATAACGCCTGATGCTTCAAGCGTTATTGGCAACGTCGGTGCTTGGAATAACAGCGCAACAACAAACACGCCAACCCCGAGAAAAGCCACCAGCTTAATGACAGATTCAAACGCCACCGCCATCATCATACCGCGATGATGTTCGGTGCTATCAATGTGTCGAGTGCCAAATAACACCGTAAAAACGGCGAGAACGACACACACCAACCACGCAATTTGCGTTTGTTCTAAGCCAACACTCCGCCCCATTTCCGGCGAGAGCACGTCAAGGCCCATGGCAATGCCGCGTAGTTGCAACGCAATATAAGGGAGCACCCCCACCACAGCGATCAGCGTCACCATCACAGCCAGTCCCTGAGACTTGCCATATCGCGCCGCAATAAAGTCAGCGATCGACGTGATATGCTCGCGTTTGGCAATCAGAATGAGACGAGCGAGAAAGCGCCATCCGAGGGTAAACACCAACATCGGCGCCAGGTAAATCGGCAAAAAGGACCATGGAGAACTAGACGCTTGGCCGACGGTGCCAAAAAAGGTCCAAGAGGTGCAATAAACGGCAATGGAAAGGCTATAAATCCAAGGCCGCCATTTGTGAAGCCAGCGTGGCTGGCGATCGCCATACCAGGCAATGGCAAATAATGCCCCCATGTAGAGCAGTGAAACAGAGACAATTACCCAGCCTTGTGTCATGACTCCCTTCCTGACGCCATAATGTGCCAAATCCTTTGGCTGGGTGTACCACGGCAACGGTGCCCACTCAATCATGCAATGCTGGCTTTGTGGGCGCTCTAGCTAACTTTATTGCAAGCCGGTAAGCCGTTTATTGCACACTGGCATGCTTGGCGCGTCGAAATTCGGGCTCACGCAAGGGGAGCACAAAAACAGGCAACGCAAGCAGCGCCATTGCGTAAAAGGTTCCCGATGGCGAAACCGCATAAATCCACCCACTTGTCGTAGTAAGAGCCGCGACCACCGCACCCATCGGCAACGCGTTATAAGCAGCTTGTGCAGCGACCAACCGCGTTCCGCATTCACGCTGAATATACTGCATGGCACCTAAGTGCGCACCGGCAAAGGTGACACCATGAAGTAACTGAACCAACACAACGGGAATGGCTGCGGTGGTGGTGCCTGTTACCCCCCAACGGATCAATACGCCTAACGCAGCCAATTGGAATAACGACTTAGACGACCAACCGCTAAAAAGCCGGGCGCCGAGAGCAAATACGGCCACTTCTGATACGACGCCCAAGCTCCATAAATAACCGACGATACTCTCGCTGTAACCGGCCTGCTTCCAATAAATCGCACTAAAGCTGTAATAGGCGGCATGACTGCCCTGCAACAAAGAGGCGATCAGCAAAAATACAATGACCTGACGATCACGGAATAGCTGACGCATTGACACTTTACTGCCTGTCATATCATGCTCGCTTTGCGGCATGATGGTCGGACGACGCAAGGTCAGCAGTAAACATGCCGATAAGCCACCGATTGCCACCCAAGGAATAATCGCCGCCGATTGCTCGGTCACCAACCAGCCCGTTACGCTCGAACCGACAATAAAAGCAATCGATCCCCAAAGACGCGTACGACCATAGTCGATATACCGATGACGCGCGTAATAGTTCGCCAGAGCATCAGACAAGGGCACCGCTGGACCAATGGCTAAATTAAACAACACAGTGACGAAAGCTAACCACCACACATTAGCCCCCATCATGGGATGCAAGGCACAGGTCACCAACGCCATCAAGGTCAACACACGCAGAGCCGGCAACAAAGCTTCAACCTGTTGCACACGCGGAGTAAATACTAAGTTGGCGACACATCGGGTAGCAAAACCAAGCCCAATCAAGGTCCCGATCACGCCCGAATTAAGGCCTAGAGACTCAAACCATATCGCCCAAAATGGCAAATACACGCCATACGAAAAGAAGAAGCCGCCAAAATATTCTGACAACCAACGAAAGGGGGAACACTGGGTTAATGCCATATCATTACTTCATATTAAGAGACATACGGCGCTAAGTGTCGCAGTAATAGGACGGGAAAAAAAGACACAAGCTGCGCTTATTGATGGCAAAACATTGATCTCGTCGGTGAAGCCGTCGTAACTGGCTAGACTAAAGTCGGCTAGCAGGATCGCGAGGGCTAAGACACACTGAGGTTATCATAGTGAGGAGTGCGATTATGCCTGAACCTTTTGACACCTCGCAGCCACCGTTTGATTGCCTAACGCCCGCACAAGCCAAACAATGTCGACAAGCGCTGGATGTTGGCTATTTTCGGCGTGGTGACAGCCTGATCCATGCAGGCGATACGGGTGAGCAGCTGTTTATTATTATTAAAGGCAGTGTCGAAGAAGTCTCAGAAGACGGCCAAGAAGTGTTTTCTCACTATACGTCTGAGGATTTATTTGACGTCCCCGCGCTCGTGCACGGCACCGCCAAACATCAATACCGCGCCTTAGAAGATACGCTTTGTCACCTATTACCGGCCGAGGTATTTCTTGCGATCTACCATAGTAATCAAGACTTCCGCGATTACTTTGAGACCAACTTACAACGCCGACAAGCGTTAATGGTCCAGGCACGTCAGCAACAAAACCTCGCCGAATTTATGCTCACCAGGATTGATGATAGTAATATTCAACCTGCGTTATGTATTTCCCCAACGCTGACGATAAAAGCCGCGACCGCGCAAATGAAAGCCGAACGCTGTGACTGTGCATTGGTGACGTTTGATGATGGAGACTGCGGGATCATTACCCGGACGAACTTATTACACGCTTTGGTGCTCGATGGCTATGATCAATCCGCCCCCGTTGGCGAGGTGGCCACGCGCCCTGTGGTCAGTGTTGAGCGCGGTGACTTTCTTTTTCACGCCATGATCAGTATGACACGCCAGCGCGTGAAGCGTGTGCGCGTGATCGACCAGCAAGAGCAAACCGCCGGGATGCTTGACCTGCCGCAAGTGCTAAGCCTATTTTCAACCCACTCACACGTGCTCAACTTGCAAATTGCACGCGCCCAAACCATTGATGAGTTAGTTATCGCCGCCAATAGCCAGAGCAAACTGGTGCATACCCTATTTAACAACGGCATCCATACCCGCTTTGTAATGCAACTCATCGCCACCGTGAATGAACAAATCATGGAAAAAGCCTTTCGCTTGTTGGTGCCCGAGACCTATCAAAACCAGTGCTGCATGGTGGTGATGGGCTCTGAAGGGCGCGGTGAGCAAGTGCTTAAAACCGACCAAGACAACGCATTAATCCTGGCCGACAATCTAGACTGGCCGGATTGTCAGCAAGTCATGGCGACCTTTTCACACACGCTTTATCAACTGGGCTACCCGCCCTGTCCCGGCAATGTGATGGTCAGCAACCCCAAATGGGTAAAAACCGCCTCGCAATGGCAACAAACCGTGCGCAACCTCGTCCAAAGTGCCAACCATCAAAGCGTGATGGATCTGGCCATCTTAGCCGATAGCCAGGCAATTGCAGGGGATCTCAGCTTGATTAATGCGATCCAAACACCACTTCACGAGGCGTTAAGTGACAATATGTTGGCGCTTAATACCTTTGTGCGTCCCGCGCTGGCCTTCCGGGTTCCTTTGACCGTGTTTGGTTCGCTTAAAAGCAGTAAAGAAGGGCTAGATATTAAAAAAGGCGGCATTTTCCCGATCGTCCACGGTGTTCGCACCATGAGCTTAGAAAAAGGGATCACCGAGGCCAATACCTTTGAGAGGCTCGCGCAACTGGCCCAGTTAGGCACACTTGCCGACGAGACGGCAGAAAACCTGTCAGAGGCGCTAAAACTGTTTATTCGTCTTCGTCTACGCCAACAACTTCGTGGTGAGCAGCAAAGTAACCGTCTGGATGTGGCCGACTTACCGTCGAGTGAACGCGATCTGTTGCGCCACGGGTTGCACGTGGTGAAAAAGTTTAAACAATCCCTCGCATTCCACTATCATGTGAGGGATTAACGTGAACGAGCTAGCTCGCTATTGGTATCGCTATCGGTTGCGCCACTCTCCTTATCGCGCGCTCTTTTTACCGCCAGATAAACGTACCCTGATATCACTGGATTGTGAAACCACCAGCCTTGACCCAGCTCATGCCGAGTTAGTCACGATTGCGGCGACACCAATCAAAGGCAACCGTATTCTGACCAGTCAATCGCTAACACTCACTCTTGACGCGCCCGAAAGTTTAAGCGCCGGCTCCGTGCGCATTCATCAATTGCGTCATCAAGATCTTGTCCATGGTGTCAGTGCCAAGCAGGCCATGACCTCACTGATCCACTTCATCGGTAATCATCCTTTGGTTGGCTACCATATCCGCTACGACAAAAGCATTTTGGATCGCTATGCCCGTCAATATCTTGGTTTCCCGCTGCCCAACCCACTGATTGAAGTCAGCGACATTTATCAACGCAAATTAGAGCGCCTACTCCCTAATGCTTATCATGACATCAGCATGGAAGCGATCAGTCGCCATCTAGAGATTCCCCTTCCTGCTCGCCATGATGCTTTAGACGATGCCTTAGCAGCGGCCCTGATTTATGTTCGTCTGACGCAAGGCGAGATGCCAATCCCTCAATCTCGGTAATCCAGCGCCCTTGAATCGCAATAAAAGTGCGATCCAGCGCCCAGTTACTGGTCTACCAACACCACAATCCACTTAAAAATCAAGGGGCTCATCCTAAAGTCTAATTGCCGAATAGCCTTATCTGTCACACCTTTACTGCATGGTTTACGTTTGCCAGGCCGCGGTAACGCCTGACATCTCACGACATGGAAGCGCCGCGCGGAGCATCGCGGACACGAGGAGAAACAGGATGAGCGATAGTCACGTATATCCCGTCATGCCTTCAATTGCACAAAAGGCACACGCTGATGAGGCCAAATATCAAGCTCTCTATCAGCAGTCAATTACCGACCCTGAGGGTTTTTGGCGAGAACAAGGCCAGATAATTGATTGGATAAAACCTTACAGCAACGTCAAGCACACGTCCTTTGATACGGGGCATGTCGATATTCGCTGGTTTGAAGATGGCACACTCAACGTGGCGGCTAACTGTATTGATCGCCACCTAAAAGACAAAGGCGATCAAATCGCGTTGATTTGGGAAGGCGATGATCCCAACGACGATGCGACCCTGACTTACCAAGCCCTTTACGAGCACGTGGGTCGCTTTGCTAACGCCCTAAAAGCGCAAGGGGTTAAAAAAGGCGATGTGGTTTGCTTGTATATGCCGATGGTCATGGAAGCGGCCATCGCGATGCTCGCTTGTGCGCGCATTGGGGCGGTGCATACCGTCGTATTCGGTGGCTTCTCCCCTGAAGCGCTTGCTGGCCGCATCATTGACTCGAACGCGAAAGTGGTGATAACTGCGGATGAAGGGGTACGCGGTGGCCGTGCCGTCCCATTAAAGCAAAATGTCGATGAAGCGCTAACCCACCCCAACGTGAAGTCAATCGAAAAAGTGGTGGTCTACCAGCGCACCGGTGGCGACATTGATTGGCATCATCACCGCGATGTCTGGTGGCATGAGGTCACGGAAAACGCATCGGTGGATTGCCCCGCAGAAGAAATGCAGGCTGAAGATCCCCTTTTCATTCTCTACACCTCCGGCTCCACCGGCACCCCCAAAGGCGTTCTCCACACCACAGGCGGATACTTAGTTTACGCCGCAATGACCTTTAAATATGTTTTCGATTATCAAGACGGCGAGGTGTTCTGGTGTACGGCCGATGTCGGCTGGATTACCGGTCACAGCTATCTGGTGTATGGCCCGCTCGCGAACGGGGCAAAAACCCTTTTATTCGAAGGTGTCCCCACCTACCCGACCACGGCGCGAATGAGTGAAGTGGTCGATAAGCACCAGGTCAATATCCTCTACACCGCCCCCACCGCGATTCGCGCACTGATGGCCAAAGGCAATGAAGCCGTTGCCGGCACCCAACGTAATTCGCTACGGATCATGGGATCGGTCGGCGAGCCCATTAACCCGGAGGCCTGGGAGTGGTATCACAGCACCATCGGTAATCAAGCCTGCCCAATTGTCGATACTTGGTGGCAAACAGAGACGGGCGGGATTTTGATTACGCCCCTCCCTGGCGCCACGCCACTTAAACCGGGCTCAGCAACGCGTCCTTTCTTTGGTGTTCAGCCAGCGCTGGTCGACAACATGGGCAACCTTCTTGATGGCGCGACAGAGGGTAACCTCGTCATGCTCGACTCGTGGCCAGGACAGATGCGGACCGTCTTTGGCGATCACGACCGCTTCGAGCAAACTTACTTCTCCACCTTTAAAGGCATGTACTTTACCGGTGACGGGGCGCGCCGCGATCAGGACGGTTATTACTGGATCACCGGGCGCGTCGATGATGTCCTCAATATCTCGGGGCACCGAATGGGCACCGCCGAAGTCGAATCCGCTTTGGTGGCATTTAATAAGATTGCTGAAGCAGCAATTGTTGGGGTACCTCATGATGTCAAAGGCCAAGCCATTTATGCCTATATCACCCTCAACGCCGGTGAAGTGCCGAGCGCCGAGTTGCATAAAGAAGTAAAAGAATGGGTGCGAAAAGAAATCGGACCGATCGCCACGCCAGATTTCATTCATTGGACCGATGCGCTCCCTAAAACACGTTCCGGTAAAATCATGCGCCGAATTCTGCGTAAAATTGCCACAGGCGAAACCGGAAGCTTGGGAGATACGTCTACCCTTGCCGACCCGAGTGTGGTGGATAAGCTTATTGCAGAAAAAGAGAGTGTGGTGTAACCCTCACGAGAGATTGCTTAGCAACCTTTGCCGCCCACGGGCGGCTTTTTTATTCTTGCGCGCTAAACCTGCTTTAGCGCGCATTTTTTCAACACCAACAGGACGAAGTGTGCTGATTAGACCAGTATTTTGCTGCGATTTGCGGTGAATTCTCTATAATTGCTATCACAAAGGATAAAATCGCATGTAGCGTACCATCACAGCATGCGTACCAGCAGGAATTCACACTAAGCTGACACGATGTTAGCGAATAGGAGAAGTAAGCCTCAAGATGCCGACAAGAAACCACATTTTAGTCTTAAACGGTCCGAACCTTAACTTGCTCGGACGCCGTGAGCCTGAACACTATGGCTCTCAGACCCTCGCGCAAATCATGGCCGCATTAGAGGCCCAAGCCACAGAGTTGGCATTGACTCTTGAGCACTTTCAATCCAACAGTGAAGCTAGCCTCATTGATAAAATCCACCAAGCGATGGAAAGCGTGGATTTTATTATTATTAACCCAGCCGCTTTGACGCACACCTCGGTTGCATTGCGCGATGCACTGCTCGGGGTCAACATTCCCTTTATTGAAGTGCATTTATCTAATGTTCACGCCCGCGAACCCTTCCGACAT
This sequence comes from Salinivibrio sp. IB643, assembly GCF_001996105.1. Taxonomy (NCBI): domain Bacteria; kingdom Pseudomonadati; phylum Pseudomonadota; class Gammaproteobacteria; order Vibrionales; family Vibrionaceae; genus Salinivibrio; species Salinivibrio sp. IB643. Next base: position 82,884 of record NZ_MUFF01000015.1, on the reverse strand, counting down.
CATTCCTATTTGTCGGATAAAGCGGTCGGCGTGATCAGTGGCCTAGGGGCTGATGGTTACGAATTCGCCTTAACAGCTGCCGCACGCCACCTCGCGTTTGCGGCCCAGTAAAACAAAACATAAGAAGAGACGTATCATGGATATCCGCAAGATTAAAAAACTGATCGAACTTGTCGAAGAGTCGGGCATCTCCGAACTCGAGATTGCCGAAGGTGAAGAGTCAGTACGAATCAGTCGCTCAGCACCTGCAGCGCCAGCCCAAATGGCTGCGCCACAGTACGCACCACAATACGCAGCACCGGCTGCGCCAGCACCCGCGCCTGCCCCCGAGGTTTCTGCCGCAGAGCCAGCAAGCGCACCTAAACCGACTGGCCATCAGGTTCTGTCACCCATGGTTGGTACCTTCTACCGTGCACCGAGCCCAGAGTCGGCAGCATTTGTCGAAGTCGGCAGCCAAGTGAAAGAAGGCGACGCCTTGTGTATCGTTGAAGCCATGAAAATGATGAACCAAATCCAAGCCGATAAGAGCGGGGTGGTGAAAGCGATTCTGTGTGAAGACGGCCAGCCCATTGAATTCGACGAACCACTCGTGATCATCGAATAAGCGAGGGCGCATGTTAGATAAAATTGTAATTGCTAACCGTGGTGAAATTGCACTGCGGATTTTGCGTGCTTGTAAAGAGCTCGGCATTAAAACCGTGGCGGTGCATTCCACCGCAGATCGCGATCTTAAGCATGTCTTGTTAGCCGACGAAACCGTCTGTATTGGCCCCGCGCCAAGCAATCAAAGCTACTTGAACATTCCTCGCATTATCAGTGCCGCTGAAATCACCGGTGCCGTTGCCATTCATCCTGGCTACGGCTTCTTATCAGAAAATGCCGATTTCGCCGAGCAAGTCGAACGCTCAGGGTTTGTGTTTGTTGGCCCAAGAGCAGAAACCATTCGTCTGATGGGGGACAAGGTCTCCGCGATCGAATCGATGAAAAAAGCGGGCGTGCCCTGTGTGCCAGGTTCAGATGGCCCTCTGGGTAGCGATCAAGAGAAAAACAAAGCGATCGCCAAGCGTATCGGGTATCCCGTCATTATCAAAGCGTCTGGCGGCGGCGGTGGCCGTGGTATGCGTGTGGTTCGTGCCGAATCGGAACTGATTGACGCCATTGCCATGACGCGTTCTGAAGCAAAATCCGCGTTCAGCAACGACATGGTTTACATGGAAAAATTCCTTGAAAACCCACGTCATGTTGAAGTGCAGGTACTCGCAGACGGTCAAGGTGGTGCCATTCATCTCGGTGAACGCGATTGCTCAATGCAACGCCGCCATCAAAAAGTGGTCGAAGAAGCCCCTGCACCAGGGATCACTGCAGAAATGCGTAAGTTTATTGGTGAACGTTGCTGCCGCGCGTGTGTTGAAATTGGCTATCGCGGCGCCGGTACCTTTGAATTCTTGTATGAAAACGGCGAGTTCTTCTTTATCGAGATGAATACACGTATTCAAGTTGAGCACCCTGTGACAGAAATGGTCACGGGTATCGATTTGGTTAAAGAGCAACTGCGTATCGCTGCCGGTCAGCCGCTGTCGTTTACGCAAGACGATATTCAGATTCGTGGTCATGCGGTCGAGTGCCGGATAAACGCCGAAGATCCAGAGCGCTTTATCCCCAGTCCAGGACAAATCCAACGCTTTCATTCGCCAGGTGGCATGGGTGTACGCTGGGAGTCCCATGTCTATACGGGCTATCACGTGCCTCCCCATTACGACTCCATGGTCGGCAAGCTTATTTGTTATGGGGAAAACCGCGACGTTGCGATTGCTCGCATGAGAAATGCGCTCGCTGAGACGGTGATCGACGGCATAAAAACCAATATCCCACTCCAGATCGACATTATGAATGACGAGCACTTCCAACGCGGTGGTGCCAACATTCATTACCTCGAGAAGAAGCTCGGCTTGTCATGACCAGAGCGTAGAACGATAAATAGACGCAAAGCGGCCTGCATATTAGTAGGCCGCTTTTTGTTTGCAGCATGCACAGTGTTGATCTGATAAAATCTTCAGTATTCCTTATCCTGACACGAGACTCACCATGCCTTGGATCCAATTAAAACTGAACGCCAATGCCGACAATGCTGAAGCACTTGGCGATCTACTGATGGAAGAAGCCGGCGCGTTGTCTGTGACCTTCCTTGATGCCAAAGACACCCCGGTTTTTGAGCCTTTACCCGGCGAAACCCGCTTGTGGGGCGAAACTGACATCATGGCGTTGTATGATGCACAAGCCGATATGGATACCGTATTAGCGGTACTAAACGCGAGCCCATTGCTGGCTGACAACTTTGCCCACAAGATCGAGCAGCTCGAAGACAAAGACTGGGAACGGGCATGGATGGATAACTTTAAGCCGATTCAATTTGGCGAGCGTCTGTGGATCTGTCCGACCTGGTGTGAGGTCCCCGATGACACGGCAGTCAACGTGATGCTGGATCCTGGACTCGCCTTTGGCACCGGCTCTCACCCAACCACGGCTCTTTGTTTAGAGTGGCTTGATAGCTTGGATCTAAACGGAAAAACCGTGATTGATTTTGGCTGTGGCTCAGGCATTCTAGCCATTGCGGCTATCAAGCTGGGCGCTGAGCGGGTCATTGGCATTGATATCGATCCCCAAGCCCTGCTCGCCTCCAAGGACAACGCTGAGCGTAATGGTGTTGCCGATCAACTGCACCTGTATCTCCCGAAAGACCAACCGGCCGATCTGAAAGCAGATGTGGTCGTGGCCAATATTCTCGCTGGCCCACTCCGTGAGCTTTCTAGCGTGATCAAAGGGCTGATCAAACCAAATGGTCAACTAGCGATGTCTGGCGTTCTCGATTCTCAAGCCGAAGACGTTGCTAATCACTATCGCGATCGTCTCGATATTAACCCGATCGTCGAACGTGAAGAGTGGTGCCGGATAAGCGGCCAGTTGCTCACTTAATCGGTCAGATCGTCGCGCTATGAGCTTGCCGCACAAGTAACTTTTGTTGGTAAGCCATGGTTGACGTGCTACTTGAAATGCTTGATTAATCAGCGAAACGCGGCTGATACAAAAAGTGCGAGAAAAATCAAGCCATCAATGCTCAAATATTGTCCTTTTCAGACGCAGCAAAAATGCGTAAAATGCGCGCCCTTGCTGACTCAGAGCGGCTGAAGAGGATTTAGAGCTTTTGCGTATCGGACCTTACACCCTGGATGTCCCTTTGATCGTCGCCCCAATGGCCGGCGTGACGGACCGACCATTTCGTGAGCTATGCCTTGCGCATGGTGCCGGTATGGCTATCAGTGAAATGATGTCATCCAATCCAGCTTTGTGGCGGACGAACAAATCGCAAAAGCGCATGGTTCATATTGACGAATCCGGTCTACGCTCAGTGCAAATCGCGGGGGCTGAACCCGAGCTTATGGCTGAGGCGGCGCGATTTTGTGTCGAGAACGGGGCGCAAGTGATTGACATCAACATGGGTTGCCCAATGAAAAAGGTCAATAAAAAGCTAGCAGGCTCTGCATTGCTAACTCGACCCGATCTGATTGAGCAAATCCTAACAGCCACGGTAAACGCGGTGGATGTTCCCGTGACGCTTAAAACGCGTACAGGCTGGGATCCGGACAATAAGAACTGTGTAACGATCGCCCGGATGGCGGAAGATTGTGGTATCCAAGCCCTTGCACTGCATGGCCGCACGCGTGCTTGCATGTACAAAGGTGAGGCAGAGTACGACAGCATTAAAGCTGCGAAAGCAGCGGTATCGATTCCGGTGATAGCCAATGGCGACATTGATTCACCAGAAAAGGCCCAGTATGTTCTCGACTATACAGGGGCAGATGCCGTAATGATTGGTCGCCCTGCTCAGGGACGCCCGTGGATTTTTCGCGAAATCCACCACTATCTCACCACAGGTGAGCACTTGCCTGCCCCTTCATTAGAAGAGGTTAGGACGATTTTGTTGGGTCATGTTCAAGAGCTTCATCAATTTTATGGGGAGCTCAAAGGATTACGTATTGCCCGAAAGCACGTGGGCTGGTACCTCAAAGAGCATGATCAAATTGGCGACTTTCGCCGCACCTTCAACGCAATCGAAGATGCACAACAGCAGATCGATGCGCTGCAAGGCTACTTCGACAACGTTGCATAAATACGAGAAGAGCTGACAGAATATGTTCGAACAAAACCTGACTTCCGAAACATTGACAGTAACAACTGTAACTTCACAAGATCAAATTACGCAAAAGCCACTTCGTGACTCTGTAAAAGCGTCCTTGAAGAACTACCTCGCGCAATTGAATGGCCAGGAAGTCAACGATCTGTATGAGCTTGTCCTCGCAGAAGTTGAGCAGCCACTGCTGGATACCATCATGCAATACACCCGCGGTAACCAAACCCGCGCAGCCACCATGATGGGCATCAACCGCGGTACATTGCGTAAGAAACTGAAAAAGTATGGCATGAACTAATCAATCATTAGTTTAGCTGTGATAAAACGGGCTAACCGTCAATCGGTTAGCCCGTTTTTGTTTTCTCTGATGGTGCAACGCACCTTTCCTTAACAGCATGAGTTGGAATCTTCACTGTCCGCCAGGGTTTCCAATATAGAGCAATGGGTCGCGTCATCGTCGTCCATACCGCAGCAGGCGGCATTTAAACGTGTAAGGGCATGCTTGACCCGCTCAAGCGCGGCTATCTTCTCTGAGACCTCATTCAGGCGCCGCTGGGTGATCCCTTTTACTTCTGCACAGGTGTGTAAGGTCGCTTCTTCGCGAATGTCAGACAGCTCGTGAATTTCATCAAGCGATAATCCCATTTCTTTGCCGCGCAAAATGAACATGACTTGGCTAATGGCATCATCGGCATAAAGCCGGTATCCCCCCTCTGTACGCGCACTCGGCGCCAACAAGCCAGACTTTTCATAAAAACGCAGCGTATCGGTGGAAACACCACAGTGCTTGGCTAGCTCACCTATTTGCAGCAACTTGGTCATCACCGCTCCTTTTCATGTTGGATGAACTTTCTTTTTGTAGCAAAGGCGGGCCCTTATGACCAGCGTTGCATCAAGGCAAGCAACGACAGCTGGACAAAAACAATAAAAATGTCGCCATCAGCAAATAGCAATCGATTGCGCAAACAAAATCAGATAGAATAGCGCCGCTTTGACAATTGGCAGTTTAATAAAGTTTACCTATGTGGTTAGCCATGGTGGGCTTTGATAAGCATTCAATCTGTCAGTGAAGAGAACTAAGCCATGGAAAATCTGCGTCCTATTCGTCGCGCGTTACTGAGCGTGTCTGATAAAACCGGTGTGGTCGAGTTTGCCCAAGCACTCGCCCAACGCGGTGTCGAACTGCTATCGACCGGCGGCACGGCCCGTTTACTCGCAGAAAACGGCCTTGCGGTCACCGAAGTCTCCGAGCATACCGGCTTCCCAGAAATGATGGATGGCCGCGTGAAAACCCTCCACCCGAAAATTCACGGTGGTATTCTGGGCCGGCGCGGTCAAGATGATGCGGTGATGGAACAGCATCAGATAGCACCGATTGATATGGTAGTAGTGAACCTCTACCCGTTCGCACAAACCGTTGCCAACCCAGATTGCACACGTGAGCAAGCCATTGAGAATATCGATATCGGCGGCCCAACCATGGTGCGCTCAGCGGCGAAAAACCATACTGATGTCACCATTGTGGTGAATAGCCAAGACTATGATCGCGTGCTCACCGAGATGGATCAGCGCCAGCAGTCTTTGACACATGCCACGCGCTTTGATTTAGCGATTGCCGCGTTTGAGCACACCGCGACCTACGATGCCATGATTGCGAATTACTTTGGCACCCAAGTCCCTGCCTATCATCACGCAGAAGACAGCCAAGGCTCGCCATTCCCACGCACCCTGACCCAACATTGGGTTAAAAAGCAAGACATGCGCTATGGCGAGAACAGCCATCAGGCGGGCGCCTTTTATACTGAAGCCCACCCGCAAGAAGCCTCGGTGGCCACGGCTACCCAACTGCAGGGCAAGGCGCTGTCTTATAACAATATCGCTGACACCGATGCGGCATTAGAGTGCGTGAAAGAGTTTGAACAGCCTGCCTGCGTGATTGTAAAACACGCCAATCCCTGTGGCGTTGCTATCGGTGAAGACTTACTCAGTGCCTATCAGCGCGCTTATCAAACCGATCCGACCTCAGCATTTGGTGGCATTATTGCCTTTAACCGTGAGCTGGACGGCGACACGGCACACGCCATTGTTGAGCGTCAATTTGTCGAAGTGATCATCGCGCCGCGCGTCAGTGACGCCGCCAAAGCGGTGGTTGCGGCAAAGAAAAACGTCCGCCTTCTCGAGTGTGGCCAATGGCAAGCGCGCACCACAGGTTGGGATAGCAAGCGCGTCAATGGCGGCTTGTTAGTCCAAGCACGCGACCAAGGCATGGTCGGTTTAGACGATTTGCGGATTGTCACTGAGCGTCAGCCCACAGACAAAGAGCTAAGCGATGCGCTATTTTGCTGGAAAGTGGCAAAATACGTAAAATCGAACGCGATTGTGTATGCCAAAGACAGCATGACCATCGGCGTCGGCGCCGGCCAAATGAGCCGCGTCTACTCGGCGAAAATAGCCGGCATCAAAGCGGCCGATGAGCAGCTCGAAGTGGCCGGTAGTGTAATGGCCTCTGATGCCTTCTTCCCTTTCCGTGACGGCATTGATGCTGCGGCAAAAGCTGGGATCACCTGCGTGATCCAGCCGGGTGGCTCAATGCGTGATGAAGAAGTGATTGCCGCCGCCAATGAGCATGGCATGGCGATGGTCTTTACCGGTATGCGCCATTTCCGCCACTAAGTGGGCGATGAAGGAGAACACATGAAGGTATTAGTAATTGGTGGCGGTGGCCGCGAGCATGCGCTAGCGTGGAAAGCCGCGCAATCATCCAACGTTGAGATCGTATATTGCGCGCCGGGAAACGCCGGCACCGCGCATGAAAACAAGTTGAGTAACATTGCGATCGCAGCTGATGACGTTGAAGGGTTGCTGGCCTTTGCTCGTGAGCAACAGATTGATTTAACCATCGTCGGCCCTGAAGCGCCCTTGGTGTTGGGCGTGGTCGATGCCTTCCGTGAGCACGGCTTGCCCATCTTTGGTCCTACCCAAGCAGCGGCGCAACTTGAGGGGTCTAAAGCCTTCAGTAAAGACTTTTTAGCGCGCCATGGCATTCCCACCGCTGACTACCAAACCTTTGCCAAGGTGGAGCCTGCACTGGCCTACATCGCGGAAAAAGGCGCGCCCATTGTGGTCAAAGCCGACGGCCTTGCCGCTGGCAAAGGGGTCATTGTGGCGATGACCGAGCAAGAAGCGACTGAGGCCGTACGCGATATGCTCTCGGGCAATGCGTTTGGTGAAGCGGGCCACCGCGTGGTCATCGAGGAATTTCTGCAAGGTGAAGAAGCAAGCTTTATCGTCATGGTGGATGGTGAGCATGTGCTGCCAATGGCCACCAGCCAAGACCACAAACGGGTCGGAGAAGGCGATACCGGCCTCAACACCGGCGGTATGGGTGCATACTCGCCCGCCCCTGTGGTCACCGACGTCATTCACCAACGCGTGATGGACGAGGTGATTATGCCCACCGTCAAAGGGATGTATGCGGATGGTGCGCCCTATACCGGCTTTTTATACGCAGGATTGATGATCGCCGCCGATGGGACGCCAAAAGTGATTGAGTTTAACTGTCGCTTTGGCGATCCGGAAACTCAACCGATTATGATGCGTTTACAATCTGACTTGGTGGAGCTTTGCCTGGCAGGCACGCAAGGACGCCTCAATAAAGTCGATTCTCAGTGGGATCCACGTGCAGCCGTCGGCGTGGTTTTAGCCGCAGGTGGCTATCCAGGAGACTATCGTAAGGGCGATCGTATTACTGGGCTGCCTACCGATAGCGATACCGCCAAAGTATTTCATGCCGGTACTGCGCTCAACAACGGCGACATTGTCACATCTGGCGGGCGTGTACTCTGTGCAACGGCACTGGGAGAGACGGTAACAGCCGCCAAACAAGGCGCTGACGCGCTTGCCGCTATGATTTACTGGCCAGGCTGCTTTTATCGCAGTGACATCGCCCACCGCGCGGTATCTCGCGAAAAAGCTGATTTATCGACTTAATGTTACATCGCGGCATGCCGCATCCAGCAAGCCAGACCCGATAAATGCGCCACCAAGGCGCATTTTTTATATCCGCGGTTTTTACGTGTCGACGAGCTTTTTTGCTTCGATAGGGTTTTGTTCATCGAGCGTCTATTCATCGAGCTTTTATTCGTCAAGTAAGCGAGGGCGCTGCAAACAGGCTTTGTTATTATCGACATACACAAGAAAGTCGATGTTATCGCGTAGGATACCTGAATCGCCACCTGCAACCACAAAGGTGCCGGGCTGACTTATCTGCGAAACCACGCTGGGATCAATCGTGTCAGAAAATGTCCAACGCTGGGTATCGCCACGACAATCGACCCAACGGTCGCCCTGACGCTGCGCTTGCCACACTGATACATCACGTGACAACTGCGTTTTTGCTTGCTGCTGTACTTGATTGGCTTCTTGATAAAGGCGGGTCAGTGTCGCGCTACTCAAGGGGAGTAAGGTTTCATCTTGCTGATAGCGCTGAAAGACAGGCTCACCACTGGCATCAAATCGAACATAGATAGAGAAGGGAGCTAATGCGGCGCCCGCCAGCTGTGTGCCCTCTCGTTTGATTGCACGCAAGCTGCCGTCTCGCCAGACATACTCGCTACGATAACGACCATAATCGCCCTGCCACACTTGCTCGGCTAAACCAATCACCTGCCCTTGCTGACTATCCAACCAGTAAACAGCGCGATAATCGCCGGCGGAAGCGGCGGTCATATGTGTGACCGGCTTGGAAGGCTGCCCACTTGAGCACCCAACCAGGGTGGCCATCAACGCGACTATCCAAAATTTAGAACGCATCACGAGTCCACATTCAAAAACGCCATAGCGAGAAGGCTATGGCGACATGAGCGGTAACGCTTACTTAACCGCGTCTTTTAACGCTTTACCCGCAACAAACGCAGGTACATTTGCTGCCGCAATTTGAATTTCTTGACCCGTTTGTGGGTTGCGACCAGTGCGTGCTGCACGGTGGTTCAATTTAAACGTACCGAAGCCAATCAGTTGTACCTGCTCGCCTTCTTTCAAAGCGCCTTCAATACCGCCTAAAGTCGCTTCCAAAGCGGTTTTCGCTTGTGCTTTTGAAAGTTCTGCTTTTTCTGCGATCAGGTCGATCAGTTGGGTCTTGTTCATTATGTCTTCCCTTCTAGGTTTTTTAGAGACGAAGTCACTCTAATTCAAAAGAAGCCCGGCTGGCAAAGGTTTGTGGTGCTCTGTGTGGCTGTATGGAGGCTCTTTAACCACAAACTGAGCGCGAACTCACAATTTGTTGCGTTTTTTCTCAGTTGAAAGGTTGTAAACGCCCGCCAATGGCCTGATCTTTAGAGTGTTGACTGACTTTTAACTTCGGAAATTTATGCTCATTCTGATCCTTTTTATCTCGCTTTCAATTGGTGTGTCTTTCATATGCTCAGTACTGGAAGCTATTTTGCTGAGCATCACACCGAGCTATATTGCCAATCTAAGAAACCAAGGTCACCCAGCCGCAGAGCGGCTCAACGCGCTTAAAAAAGATATTGATCGGCCACTCGCATCCATTCTGACACTGAATACCATTGCGCATACAGTTGGAGCCGCCGGTGCAGGCGCGCAAGCTGCCCATGTGTTTGGTGATGCTTGGGTCGGGGTATTCTCCGCCGTTCTTACACTGGCGATTCTTCTTTTATCAGAAATCATTCCTAAAACCATTGGCGCCAATTTCTGGCCTCAACTGGCACCCAGTGCCGCCGTCATTCTAAAGTGGATGGTCTGGGCATTAACGCCGTTTGTTTGGCTGTCCGAACAAATCACCAAGCGGCTGAGCGCAGATACCACGCATGTCAAACTGCGTGACGAAATTTCAGCGATGGCAATGCTGGCATCTGAAAGTGGCGAAATGGGCGAAGATGAAACGCAAATGCTCAATAACATGCTTAAATTACGCGATCTTCCTGCCACTCAACTTATGACGCCACGTCCCGTATTATTTCGTGTTCCCGCCGATATGGATGTTAACACCTTTCTCAAGGAACATGGCGATTGCCCCTTCTCACGTCCTCTTGTCTACGGTGAGCAGCGTGACGATATTTTGGGGTTTGTCCACAAATCCAATATCTATGAAGTCAAAACCGAAGGGGCAGGACAAACACAGTTAGGCAACTTGATGCGTCCACTCGCGGTGATCTTACCCGGTAATACGGTCTTACAAGCATTTGATATTTTAATGATTCGCCGCGCTCAATTGGCGATGATTGTCGACGAATACGGCACGGTACAAGGGATTATCACGCTCGAGGACATTTTTGAGTATCTCACCGGAAGAGAAATCATTGATGAGGCGGACACCGTGACGGACATGCAGCAACTGGCTTATCAGCGCTGGGACGCCTGGAAGAAGCAGCATAATATGATTGAAAGCCAAGACGATGACGAGCCACCGGTACAACGACATACCGATGAGTCATAACTCGAAAAGGCGGCCTAGGCCGCCTTTCTGTTCTTACTAACGTTTTGACAACTCATGCTTACTCAGCACGCAACCCTAGATTACTCACGCCAGCTTCTCGGAGCTCTTGCCGGATGCCTTTGAGCATCTCCACATCACGACTTTCGGCACTTTTCAGCACACGGAAGATTGCCCACTGGGCATCCCATTCCTCACAAACCGCCTCAAACGCCTTTTGATTGTCATCGGTTACCGTTTCACCGGTTTGTGCTTCTTCAAGCTGGGCAACACTGAGGACCGACTGCTGAGAAACTTTTAATGTAATGGGCAAGATTTCATCACGATCTAACAAAGCGTGAAGAAGCTGAGACAAGGCAATACAGGCATCAATCGCCGGATACGTCAGATAGATGGCATCGTCATCAGCCACAGGGATCAATGGCTCGAGCTTTTCTAATTGGCGCTCAAAGTCAATTTTAGCCGTTTTGACCGTTTGCGATTCCCAAACCGCATCGAGAATATTGCGAAACGCTTGCGGGTCGGCAAATTCTGTTTGCGCACAGAAAAGCGCGTAGTTTGGCACCATACGCTCCACCAGCGCAGCCATAAAACTAATATGTTGCCAATTCTCACATTTTTCCAAACGCAGTTGTAAAGGGTTTCGTAACATAGCTAATTGATCTTTAATAGCGGGAAGGACAAACGTCCTCGGTCAATGAGGGCAGTGTACTCGATTCCCCCCAGCATAAAAAGGAGCCTTTGTGGATAAAGTTTACGTTATCAGCGAGCATGCCGAGACCTATCATCGGTTACTGCATAACGCCACACTACCTGAATTTACCGTCGTGGATCGCCCCGATCAAGCCACTATCTGGCTCGCCGATCCGCCACTGGCGGCGCCTCAATTATGCTATAGCGATCAGCTCCGCTGGTTACAGTCAACATTCGCCGGTATCGACGCCCTGATCAACGCACCTTATCGACACTATCAATTAACCAATGTGAGAGGCATTTTTGGTGACTTAATGGCCGAATACGTCTTCGGCTATTTGCTCAACGAAACACGACATATTACTCAATATACAGACCAGCAAGCGCAACGTCTTTGGCAACCTCACGACTACACGTCGTTACGTGGAAAAACACTGGCTATTCTGGGGACGGGCGCCATTGGTCAGCATATTGCCACCGTGGCTCATGTGTTTGGGATGCACGTGCTGGGCACCAACCAAGATGGGCGTGCTGTCGAGGGGTTTGAGCACACCATGACGCTGACTGCGCTGCGTCAGCAGCTAGGCGAGGTCGATGTGTTAGTCAGTACACTGCCCGCAACAGCGGAAACGGCCCAATGCGTGAATGCTGATTTTTGGCAATACGCACAAGACCTCTTGTTTATTAATGTCGGTCGCGGCGCAACGGTCGATGAATCTGCGCTCATTAAGGCCCTGGACGAGAAAAAACTGCGCTTGGCCGTATTGGACGTGATGCAACAAGAGCCGTTACCTCAAGCGCATCCTTTTTGGGTGCATCCTCGTGTTCACATTACCCCACATATTGCTGCCGTTAGTTTTCCCGAACAAGTTTTTGACCTTTTTGCAGACAATTATCGCCGTTGGCATGCCGGTAAGCCGCTGGCTCATCAGGTCGATTTTAACAAAGGCTATTAAACAAACGCTCGCCGATTGGCGAGCGTGACCGTTAGCGGTGATAAGGCTTAGATAATTCATGTACCGCATCAATAAAGACGCCTGCATTCTCAGGTGGGACATCCAAGTGAATGCCATGGCCGAGGTTAAACACATGGCCAGTCCCTTCACCGAAACCTTCCAAAATCGTCGAGACTTCTTGGCGAATGCGCTCAGGGCTGGCATATAACATCGACGGATCCATATTACCTTGTAGAGTAACGTTGTCGCCAATCCGTGCTTTGGCATCAGCCATGTTAATGGTCCAATCAAGCCCAACACCATCACACCCGGTCGCGGCAATGCGTTCCAACCACATACCCGCATTTTTAGTAAACAAGGTCACTGGCACGCGGCGCCCGTCATGCTCTCGGATCAGACCGTCGACAATTTTCTGCATATACTGCAAAGAGAAGTCATTGTAATCGCGCGGCGTGAGCACGCCACCCCAGGTATCAAAGACCATGACAGACTGCGCACCCGCCTTAATCTGCGCGTTTAGATAACTAATCACACTGTCGGCGAGCTTGTCGAGTAAGGCGTGTAACGTCTGCGGCTCGGCATACATCATCTTTTTGATCTTGGTAAAGGCTTTCGAGGTGCCACCTTCTACCATGTAAGTTGCCAGTGTCCATGGACTGCCAGAGAAGCCAATCAAGGGAACTTCACCCGCCAATTCTTTGCGGATAGTACGCACCGCATTCATCACGTATTGCAATTCCCCCTCAGGGTCTGGCATACCGATTTTATCGACATCCGCTTTACAGGTGATGGGACGAGAAAACTTGGGACCTTCCCCCGTTTCAAAGTACAACCCTAATCCCATTGCATCAGGAATAGTGAGAATATCTGAAAATAAGATAGCGGCATCCAAATCAAAGCGACGCAACGGCTGCATGGTCACTTCACAGGCCAATTCCGCATTTTTACACAACGACAAAAAGTCACCCGCCTGCGCACGTAATTCTCGATATTCAGGAAGGTAGCGACCCGCTTGGCGCATCATCCACACGGGCGTGCAATCTACCGGTTGCTTATAAAGGGCGCGTAAATAACGATCGTTTTTCAATTCGGTCATTGTGTTTAAACCTGTGTGCGAAAAGTGGCCGCCATTGTATCACTGTAAAATGGCAACAAAAGCGAAGCTTTGTTAACAGGATCATAAAACGGCCACCCAAGGACCACGAATGATTGCTGGTGATTTAACCGCATGGTAAAACCATCCTATAACGACAATAGATAGACAAAAGACATAGGTCTACAAAAGACAACATGTTCGCATCTTACCCCGGCTCCCCTACGGCCGGGTTTTTTTATGCCTGCGTCAAGGTGCAGCTGGCCTCAATCAAGCGTCGAGCAATCGTTCCTGTTGGTGCGACTAACGGTAACTGGTCCATATCAAACCATTGTGCATCGGTGAGCTCCTCATAGTCGGGGTTTAGATCCCCTCCGGCATAATCGGCGAGAAACCCCATCATCACATTAGAAGGAAACGCCCAGGGCTGGCTTTCCATGTAACGAATATTGGTTATCGATAGGCCCGTTTCTTCTTTCACCTCACGCGCCACACATTGCTCGAGCGTTTCGCCAGGCTCAACAAACCCCGCAATCACGGTATACATGCCCGTTTTATGACGAGGGTGCTGAGCAAGCAACAAACGTTTACCATCGCGCACGGCAACAATCACACACGGCGATACGCGTGGATAATCATGACGCTGGCAGGTTGAGCACCACATCGCTATCGCCTGCGCGTTAAATTCCGTACGCTGACCACAGCAACCACAAAATGCTTGCTGATGGCGCATATGATCGAGCTGGATGACCCGCCCGACTAACGCAAATAAGTCCGCTGACAGATAGGGGAGTAAGTCCCGAAAGCCTGCCATCTCGTCATCGGGAAGCATGACGTTACAATTAAATATCCCCACCACCGGTGTCTGCTGATAGTCACCGACAGTCACTGTATCACCATCAGCAAACGGCAGCCGCGACAAGGGCATACATGGCAATTGACCACCTGGCAGCCAAAGTTTGCTCTTGCTAACTACACATACATAGACGGCTTTTTGATTCTGAGACATGGTCACTTCCTTAGCCTTGCAGCTACACTTGAATACTGGCAATCTAGTTTCATAACGTGATGCAAAGGATTGAGCAGCCCGTTAATTTTCAGCCGGCCTTATATAGTGCCATTCATTCGCTGATCGATCACGAGGACACCGATCATGCTGAGAAAACTTGAACGTACCAAAGCCCAATGGAGCGGTTACGACGAGGTTATTGATTATTGGCTTGAGTTACGCCGCCAATTATTGGTGGAGTATTACAATGTGGCTGGCGTGGCCGCCAAAAAAAAACAATCGCTGCCAACAAAAGCAGAACTCGATAATTTTTGTGATCATCTTGTCGACTATATCTCGACCGGCCACTTCAAGATCTACAACATGGTCATGGAGCGTTGGCAGTCAACAGGGTTCGCGGCGACGAAAGAGACCGATAACCTTTATTATCGCATCGTTGATACGACAGACCCTCTGTTAGACTTTAATGATAAATTCAGTGCGGTAGACTTGGACGACGAAGATTATGACGCCACCGATTTTGACCAAGATATGTCTGCGATTGGTGAGTGGCTTGAGCAACGTTTTGAGTTGGAAGATACTTTAATTCGATTGATTGCTGACAGTCTGGCTCACCCGCCGGGCGCCTAAAACGCATCACCTAATATCAATAGAAACGCCGCCTCTTGAGATGCGGCGTTTTTTTATTGGCCTTGTTATCGCTAAACATTCACGGACTAAGCATGCGCGAACTGAGCATGCACGGCTGTGTGCGCTGAATGAACACAAAAACAAAAGGCATCTCCGAAGAGATGCCTTTTTATTCGACTTAGCTTATCGCGCTAATTATCTCACTCGCTTAGCTATCGTCGTTCAAGCCCGCATTAAGCAACGCCGCTAGGTCTTGTGATGCTTGCTCTGCATCTACCTGGGGAGCGACTGGCTGTTCTGGCTCTGCACGCTTAGCTTGACGGTCTTTGTGATACGCGAAGCCAGTACCGGCTGGGATCAGACGACCCACGATCACGTTTTCTTTCAGACCGCGCAAGTCATCACGCTTACCTGCCACCGCGGCTTCTGTCAGCACACGCGTGGTTTCTTGGAACGAAGCCGCTGAGATAAAGGACTCAGTCGCCAACGATGCTTTGGTAATACCCAAGAGATCACGGCCAAATGTAGCCGGCTGCTTACCTTCGATTTCAAGATCACGGTTAGCAATCATGACACGAGAGTATTCAACCTGCTCGCCTTCCAAGAACTCAGTATCACCTGCAGACTTAATCGTCACCTTACGCAGCATCTGACGAACAATCGTCTCAATGTGCTTATCGTTGATCTTAACGCCTTGCAGACGGTAAACGTCTTGTACTTCGTTGGTGATGTATTCCGCCACCGCATGGATACCACGCAAACGTAGGATGTCGTGTGGTGATTCTGGACCATCTGCGATCACATCACCTTTCTCGACTTTTTCACCTTCGAAGACGTTGAGCTGACGCCACTTTGGAATCATCTCTTCGTACGCTTTACCTTCTTCTGGTGTGATAACCAGACGGCGCTTGCCTTTGGTTTCTTTACCAAAGGACACCGTACCGGTGATCTCTGCCAGAATCGCTGGCTCTTTCGGCTTACGCGCTTCAAACAGGTCAGCAACGCGAGGCAGACCACCGGTGATATCCTTGGTACCGCCGCTTTCTTGCGGGATACGCGCTAGGGTGTCACCAATGCCAACACTCGCACCGTCATCTAGTTGCACGATGGCTTTACCTGGCAAGAAGTATTGAACCGGCATATCCGTACCCGGCACCATCACATCATTACCTTGCGCATCCACCAGCTTCACCGCAGGACGCTTGTCTTTACCGGATGTTGGACGCTCTGAGGCATCCATGACCACGATAGAAGACAGACCCGTTAGCTCGTCAGTTTGACGTTGCATGGTCGCGCCATCAATCATATCCACGAAGCGAAGGCTACCTTCTACCTCAGTGATGATTGGCATGGTGTGTGGGTCCCAGTTAGCGACTACGTCACCGGCTGCCACGGCTTCGCCGTCTTGCTTGCCAAGGATTGCACCATAAGGCACTTTGTAGCTTTCTTTGGTACGGCCAAACTCATCAACAATGGTCATTTCTGTCGCACGCGAGGTAATCACGAGCTTACCGTCGCTGTTGGTAACAGATTTAGCATTGTGCAGGTGCATAGAACCTTTGTTCTTCACCTGGATGTTGTTTTCTGCCGCTGCACGCGATGCGGCACCACCGATGTGGAACGTACGCATGGTCAGCTGTGTACCAGGCTCACCGATAGACTGTGCTGCAATAACACCGACAGACTCACCGTGATTAACCAGGTGACCACGAGCCAGGTCACGACCATAACAGTTGGCACAACAACCAAAGTCGGTTTCACAGGTTACAACAGAACGCACTTTCACTTTATCGACGGAATGATGCTCAAGAATGTCACACCATTTTTCGTCCAACAGCGTGTTGCGTGGTGCCAGGACTTCTTCCGAGCCAGGCTTGAGCACATCTTCTGCCACAACACGGCCTAGAACACGCTCACGCAGGGCCTCTTTAACGTCACCACCTTCGATAACCGCCATCATGTGGATTCCGCCTTGGGTGCCACAATCGGTTTCGGTCACAACCACGTCTTGCGCGACATCGACCAGACGACGCGTCAGATAACCTGAGTTCGCGGTCTTCAGTGCCGTATCCGCCAGACCCTTACGGGCACCGTGCGTTGAAATAAAGTACTGAAGTACGTTCAGACCTTCACGGAAGTTCGCGGTGATTGGCGTTTCGATGATGGAGCCATCCGGCTTCGCCATCAGACCACGCATACCCGCTAGCTGACGGATCTGCGCGGCAGAACCACGTGCACCTGAGTCAGCCATCATGTAGACGCTGTTAAACGATGTTTGCGTTTCTTCTTCGCCATCACGGTTAATCACTGTCTCGGTAGACAGGTTATCCATCATCGCTTTGGCAACTTGTTCGTTCGCGGCCGCCCAGATATCGATCACTTTGTTATAGCGCTCGCCGGCCGTCACTAGGCCTGACTGGAACTGCTCTTGAATTTCCGCGACTTCAGCTTCAGCAGCTTCGATCAAGTCGTACTTCGCTTGTGGGATCACCATGTCGTCGATACCGACAGACGTGCCCGACAGCGCTGAATACGCAAAACCTGTGTACATGATTTGGTCAGCGAAGATAACAGTATCTTTCAGACCCAGCTTGCGGTAGCAGGTGTTTAGCAAGTTAGAAATTTGCTTTTTACCTAATGGCTGGTTCACCAAGTCGTACGGCAAGCCGTCAGGAACAATGGTCCACAGCATGGCACGGCCCACAGTGGTATCCACCAAGGACACTTTTTCCGTGCGTGTACCCATCTCATCGATGTCGATTTGCTTGATACGTACTTTTACACGGCTGTGCAGTTCAGCATGACCGGTACGGTATACTTTTTCTGCTTCACCTGGACCCGCCAGGTACATGCCTTCGCCTTTGCCGTTGACCTTTTCACGGGTCATATAATAGAGACCCAATACCACGTCCTGCGACGGAACGATGATAGGGTCACCAGACGCTGGCGACAGAATGTTGTTGGTTGACATCATCAACGCACGCGCTTCGAGCTGAGCTTCCAGCGTTAGCGGCACGTGAACAGCCATTTGGTCACCATCGAAGTCAGCGTTATACGCCGCACACACCAACGGGTGCAGTTGGATCGCTTTACCTTCGATAAGCACAGGTTCAAACGCTTGGATACCCAAACGGTGAAGTGTTGGTGCACGGTTAAGCATCACTGGGTGTTCACGGATGACATCATCCAAGATATCCCATACGACCGCTTCTTCGCGCTCAACCATCTTCTTAGCGGCTTTGATAGTAGTCGCTAGACCACGAGTCTCAAGCTTGCCGTAGATAAACGGTTTAAACAGCTCTAGTGCCATTTTCTTTGGCAGACCACACTGATGCAGACGCAAGTATGGACCCACGGTAATCACCGAACGGCCAGAGTAATCAACACGTTTACCCAGCAGGTTCTGACGGAAACGCCCCTGCTTACCTTTGATCATGTCAGCCAGTGATTTCAGCGGACGCTTGTTCGAGCCGGTAATGGCGCGACCACGACGGCCGTTATCCAGCATGGCATCGACAGACTCTTGCAGCATACGCTTTTCGTTACGCACGATAATATCTGGCGCAGCAAGATCAAGTAGACGCTTCAAGCGGTTGTTACGGTTAATCACACGGCGGTACAGATCGTTGAGATCCGAGGTCGCAAAACGACCACCATCCAACGGGACCAATGGACGCAGATCGGGCGGCAACACAGGCAGCACGGTCAAAATCATCCACTCAGGGTTGTTACCTGATTGTAAGAAGGACTCAACCAGCTTCAAACGCTTGGTGATCTTCTTACGCTTGGTCTCAGAGTTCGTCTCTTCGAGCTGTTCACGCATTTGCTCTGTCTCAACCGACAGATCCATGTTCGCTAGCAGTGCTTTGACTGCTTCTGCGCCCATGCGCGCGTCAAATTCGTCGCCCCACTCTTCGAGTGCGTCTAAATATTGTTCTTCAGACATCATCTGACCGCGCTCTAGGCTGGTCATGCCTGGTTCAATAACAATATACGACTCAAAATAAAGCACACGTTCGATGTCACGCAGTGGCATGTCCATCAACAAGCCGATGCGCGATGGCAGCGACTTCAGGAACCAAATGTGGGCAACAGGAGAAGCAAGCTCAATGTGACCCATGCGCTCACGGCGCACTTTGGTCTGAGTGACTTCAACGCCACATTTTTCACAAATGACGCCGCGGTGCTTGAGGCGCTTATACTTACCACAAAGACACTCATAGTCTTTGACCGGGCCAAAGATACGTGCACAGAACAAACCGTCACGTTCAGGCTTAAAGGTACGGTAGTTGATGGTTTCTGGCTTTTTCACTTCACCAAACGACCATGAACGAATCATGTCCGGTGAGGCAAGACCGATTTTGATCGAGTCAAATTCTTCGGTCTTATGTTGTGCTTTCAGAAACTTAAGTAAGTCTTTCACAATCGGCTCCTGTGAGGAGTTGACCCATAAAGGCGCTGACAGGCAGCGCCTTCATATTCTTACCGGAGAGAGTAGCTCGAGGCTTACTCGTCTTCCAGCTCGATGTTGATACCCAACGAGCGGATTTCTTTCAGCAATACGTTGAAAGATTCCGGCATGCCCGGCTCCATACGATGGTCGCCATCTACGATGTTTTTATACATCTTAGTACGGCCATTAACGTCATCCGACTTCACGGTGAGCATTTCTTGTAGGGTATAGGCAGCACCGTATGCTTCCAGAGCCCAAACTTCCATCTCACCGAAGCGCTGACCACCGAACTGTGCCTTACCACCCAACGGTTGCTGCGTCACCAAGCTGTAAGAACCGGTTGAACGGGCGTGCATCTTGTCGTCAACCAAGTGGTTCAGTTTCAGCATGTACATGTAACCCACGGTTACCGGACGCTCAAACTTCTCACCAGTGCGGCCATCGTAAAGGTCAAGCTGACCAGACTCAGGCAGATCACCCAATTTCAGTAGTTCTTTAATAATTGGTTCAGGCGCACCGTCAAAGACAGGAGACGCTGTCGGCAGACCATCACGCAGGTTTCCGATTAAGGTGCGTACTTCTTCGTCAGTCAGTTGGCTAATGTCCACTTTCTGACGGGTATCACCGAGATCGTAAACCTTCTGCAAGAACTCACGGAATTTCGCTAGTTCTTGCTGCTCTTTGAGCATGCGGTTGATCTTGTCACCAATCCCTTTCGCTGCCAGACCCAAGTGTGTTTCTAGGATCTGACCGATGTTCATACGCGAAGGTACACCCAACGGGTTCAGCACTAAGTCGACGGGTTCACCAGATTCGTCGTAAGGCATATCTTCGATCGGGTTGATCTTCGAGATAACACCTTTGTTACCGTGACGACCAGCCATTTTATCACCTGGCTGGATGCGACGTTTAACCGCAAGGTACACTTTAACGATCTTCAACACGCCTGGCGCAAGGTCATCACCTTGGGTGATCTTGCGACGTTTGGTGTCAAATTTCTTGTCAAAGTCAGCTTTGATTTCGTCGTACTGCTCGGCAAGCTGCTCTAGCTGCGTTTGCTGGGCTTCGTCGTCTAGTGTCTGCGTCAACATGGTCTGACGATCCATGCTGGCTAATTGACTATCAGTGTAACCGGCTTGAGAAAGCAGTGTGCGAACACGTGCCATCAGACCACCTTCAAGGATAGAGAACTCCTCGGTTAGGTCTTTTTTGGCTTCTTTCAGCTGCATTTCTTCGATTTCGAGTGCACGTTTGTCTTTTTCAACGCCATCGCGAGTAAAGACTTGCACATCGATAACCGTACCAGATACACCATTAGGAACACGCAATGATGAATCTTTTACGTCAGAGGCTTTTTCGCCAAAGATTGCTCGTAGTAGCTTCTCCTCTGGCGTCAGTTGTGTTTCGCCTTTTGGCGTCACTTTACCGACCATGATATCGCCGCCTTTGACTTCGGCTCCGATATACACAACCCCAGATTCATCCAGCTTAGACAGTGCCGCTTCACCCACGTTTGGAATATCCGCGGTAATTTCTTCACTGCCCAGCTTGGTGTCACGCGCCACACAAGAAAGCTCTTGAATGTGAATAGTGGTTAAACGATCTTCCTGAGCCACACGCTCAGAAATAAGGATGGAATCCTCAAAGTTATAACCGTTCCACGGCATAAACGCGATACGCATGTTCTGGCCAAGTGCCAGCTCACCCAAATCGGTTGATGGTCCGTCAGCCAAGACGTCACCTTTGGCGACTTCATGGCCTGGCATCACAGTTGGACGCTGGTTAATACAGGTGTTCTGGTTTGAACGTGTGTATTTCACCAAGCTGTAGATGTCGATACCCGCTTCGCCTGATACCAACTCATCTTCATTCACTTTCACCACGATACGTGATGCGTCGACCGA
This sequence comes from Salinivibrio sp. IB643, assembly GCF_001996105.1. Lineage (NCBI taxonomy): Bacteria > Pseudomonadati > Pseudomonadota > Gammaproteobacteria > Vibrionales > Vibrionaceae > Salinivibrio > Salinivibrio sp. IB643. The sequence continues at coordinate 61,503 of NZ_MUFF01000015.1, read as the reverse complement.
CTGAATGGTACCACCGCGTTTCGCTACCGCTGTTACACCCGAGTCAACCGCCACATTACGCTCGATACCTGTTCCCACGAGCGGCTTTTGCGCGCGCAGTGTCGGCACCGCCTGACGTTGCATGTTCGCGCCCATCAAGGCACGGTTAGCATCATCATGCTCAAGGAACGGGATCAGTGAGGCTGCCACCGATACGACCTGGTTGGTCGCAACGTCCATGTACTGGACATGATCACGTGGGTGCAAGCCTGACTCACCGGTTTCACGCGCGGTGATCAGTTCATCAGTGAAGGAGCCATCTTCGTTCAACGCAGCGTTCGCCTGCGCAATCACGTAGTGACCTTCTTCGATCGCTGACAAATAATCAATTTGATCGGTCACTTTACCGTCAACAACTTTACGGTAAGGTGTTTCTAGGAAGCCGTAGCCATTACAACGTGCAAAGGCAGACAGTGAGTTAATCAGACCGATGTTCGGTCCTTCCGGTGTTTCAATCGGACACAGACGACCGTAGTGGGTAGCATGAACGTCACGCACTTCGAAACCTGCACGCTCACGCGTCAGACCGCCTGGACCCAATGCAGAAATACGACGTTTGTGCGTCACTTCTGACAACGGGTTATTTTGATCCATAAACTGTGACAGCTGTGAAGAGCCAAAGAACTCTTTAACTGCCGCAGAGATAGGCTTAGCGTTAATTAAGTCTTGTGGCATCACACTGTCGAGATCGCCCAAGCTCAAACGCTCTTTTACTGCACGCTCTACACGTACTAGACCTACACGGAACTGGTTTTCTGCCATTTCGCCCACAGAGCGAATACGGCGGTTACCCAGGTGATCAATGTCATCCACTTCACCAATACCATTTCGGATATGGATGAGTTTACGCATCACCTCGATAATGTCTTCTTTGCTCAGAACGCCTGGGCCAGTCAGATCATCACGACCCAGAGAGCTGTTAAACTTCATACGACCCACAGATGATAGGTCGTAGCGATCGTCTGAGAAGAACAGACTTTCGAACAGTTGCTCTGCCGCTTCACGCGTTGGTGGCTCACCAGGACGCATCATGCGGTAAATTTCAACTAACGCCGTCAAGCGATCCGTTGTATTGTCGATACGCAGGGTATCTGACATGTACGGGCCGTGATCCAGGTCATTAGTGAACAGGGTTTCGATACGTTTGTGACCTGCTTGCGACAACTGCGCCAGTGTCTCCAGACTTAACTCTTGGTTAGCCGAGACAATCACTTCGCCAGTTTCCTGGTTGATATATTCACGTGCAGAAATCTTGCCCGCAATATACTCCACCGGCACTTCGATGTGATCAACGTTATCTTTCGTCAACTGACGGATATGACGCGCGGTAATTCGACGGCCTTGCTCAACGTAAACTTTACCGTCGGCTTCAATGTCGAAATTTGCCGTTTCGCCACGTAGACGATCAGGCACCAACTCCATCACCAGAGATTTGCCCTTCACTTCGAAAACGACTTTTTCGAAGAATAGATCCAAGATCTCTTCAGTTGTGTATTCCAGCGCACGCAGAATAATAGAAGCCGGCAGCTTACGACGACGATCGATACGAACGTATACGATATCCTTAGGATCAAATTCGAAATCCAACCATGAACCACGGTATGGGATCACGCGTGCGTTATATAGCACTTTTCCTGAGGAGTGGGTTTTACCCTTATCGCTGTCGAAAAAGACGCCCGGACTACGGTGCAGCTGGGATACGATAACCCTCTCAGTACCATTGATGACAAAGGTACCATTTTCAGTCATGAGCGGAATTTCGCCCATATAGACTTCTTGTTCTTTGATGTCTTTTACGGTACCAGCCGGGGCTTCCTTATCAAACATCACCAAGCGCAGTTTCACGCGCAGTGGGGCCGAATAGGTTACGCCACGAATTTGGCATTCTTTGACATCGAAAACTGGCTCACCGAGACGATAGCTAACGTATTGCAGCTCGGAATTGCCGTTGTAGCTCTGAATTGGAAAAACAGAGCGAAAGGCAGCTTCAAGACCGTATTGCCCTTCTGGATCCTGCTCGATAAAGTTCTTAAAAGATTCAAGCTGGATCGACAGCAAGTATGGCACGTCCAGAACTTGAGGACGCTTACCAAAATCCTTACGGATACGCTTTTTCTCGGTATAAGAGTAAACCATAGGGTTCCTCAGCTCGCTGATAAGTGACCCAAACTGTCCGATAAAACAAGGACAGTGACTAAACAACCACCGTTTAGTGTAGGAAAATCAAAGCGCGTGCTTTGATCTTTTTTGCATGGTCAGCAGTGATAAAACGGGGTGGAAATTTCACTACTGCCCTACAGCGCAAAAAGGCCGGTGGCTTTCTAGCCACCAGCCAATGCCCTTTCAGGCTAGGAAATTAAGTATAAATTACTTAACTTCAACAGAAGCACCAGCTTCTTCTAGCTGAGCTTTAAGCGCTTCAGCTTCTTCTTTCTCAACACCTTCTTTCAGAGGTGCAGGAGCGCCGTCAACCAGCGCTTTCGCTTCTTTCAGGCCTAGACCAGTTGCGCCACGAACCGCTTTGATAACTGCTACTTTGTTAGCACCAGCTTCTTTCAGGATTACGTCAAATTCGGTTTGCTCTTCAGCAGCACCGCCTTCAGCAGCACCACCAGCAACAACTGCTGCTGCAGCTGATACGCCGAATTTTTCTTCCATTGCTTCGATTAGCTCAACAACTTGCATTACAGACATGTCTGCAATTGCGTCTAGGATTTGCTCGTTAGTGATAGACATAACAATTCTCTTTAAAGTCAACAATAATTAGATTAAGCAACCAATGTAAAAGGGCAATTACGCCGCTTCTTTTTGGTCGCGAACAGCGGCAATAGTACGAACCAGCTTGCCTGCAGATGCTTCTTTCAGACCCATCATCAGGCGTGCAATTGCTTCGTCGTACGTTGGCAGTGTTGCCAATACCTCTGGGTCAGTGATCGCACCTTCGAATGCAGCAGACTTGATCTCAAACTCTTTGTTATCTTTTGCGAAGTCTTTAAAAAGACGCGCAGCGGCACCAGGGTGCTCGTTAGAAAACGCAATCAGAGTTGGACCAACGAAAGTGTCTTTTAGACACTCGTAGTCAGTGCCTTCAACTGCACGGCGAGCCAGTGTATTACGAACAACTTTCATGAAAACGCCCGCTTCACGCGCTTGTTTACGTAGAGAAGTCATCGCATCCACGGTTACACCGCGAGAATCAGCAACTACTGCAGACAGGGCACCACTGGCAGCTTCGTTGACTTCAGCAACAATTGCTTTTTTGTCTTGAAGGTTTAAAGCCATTTGGATTTGCTCCTGGATTGTTTAACACCACTCTCTACAGCTTTGCAGAGAGAGCTTGTACGGTGCAGATCCAAGAAAGACGAGAAATCTATCATGTTCTGGCACCGTCTACGTAGGAAATATTAAGTTCGTAATGAACGCCTACGGTCTTGGACGAAGTCTGTTAAACAGACTCAGCCATAAAATTGTGAAGCGAGAGAGTATAAACTACTCACTCGCTTGTCGCAATTAGTTAACGCTTGCGTCCAAAGAGTTCTGGTCTAATGAAACACCAGCACCCATAGTGGTCGACAGGCTAACTTTCTTAATGAAAGTACCTTTTGCTGAAGTTGGCTTCGCCTTCTTCAGTGCAACCAACAGCGCTTCAAGGTTCTCTTTTAGGCTGTCAGCGTCAAAGTCTACTTTACCGATAGTAGTATGAACGATACCGTTCTTATCGTTACGATAACGAACCTGACCTGCTTTCGCGTTCTTAACCGCTTCAGCAACGTTAGGCGTTACAGTACCTACTTTCGGGTTTGGCATCAGGCCGCGTGGACCTAGGATAGTACCTAGCTGGCCAACAACGCGCATTGCGTCTGGTGAAGCGACGACAACGTCAAAGTTCATTTCGCCTTTCTTCACTTGCTCAGCAAGATCTTCCATACCCACGATATCCGCACCCGCTTCTTTCGCAGCGTCTGCATTCGCACCTTGGGTGAATACTGCAACACGGATATCACGGCCAGTACCGTTCGGCAGTACAGTTGCACCACGAACGTTTTGGTCTGATTTACGTGCATCGATGCCAAGGTTGACAGAAACATCAACACTTTCAACAAATTTTGCAGTCGCCAGTTCCTTAAGTAGAGCAACGGCTTCGTTGATGTCGTACTCTTTGGTCACATCAACTTTTTCGCGGATTACGCGCATGCGCTTAGTCATTTTAGCCATTGTCTTAACCCTCTACGTTCAGGCCCATTGAACGGGCAGTACCCGCAATGGAGCGTTTCATCGCTTCGACGTCCGCACCCGTCATGTCTGCCGCTTTGGTTTCTGCGATCTCTTGGATCTGAGCGTCAGTAACGGTACCCACTTTTTCAGTGTTCGGACGACCTGAACCAGACTTAACACCGGCTGCTTTCTTAAGCAGAATCGCCGCTGGTGGGGTCTTGGTTACGAAGGTGAAAGAACGGTCACTATATACAGTGATAACAACAGGAGTTGGTAGACCTTTCTCGATAGATTCAGTCTTCGCGTTAAACGCTTTACAGAACTCCATGATGTTTACACCGTGTTGACCTAGAGCAGGACCAACCGGTGGCGATGGGTTAGCTGCACCCGCTGCAACCTGCAGCTTGATGTAAGCTTGTACTTTCTTAGCCATTATTCAATTACCTAATTTTGGGTACTAACGTCTATCTTGCGACAGACTTCCCGTTTAACAAAAGGGCGCGAAATTATAGTCAAATTTCGCGCCCTTGCCAACCGTTGGCGGTGCTTTTTTGATCAGGTTTTTTCTACCTGGCCAAATTCAAGCTCTACCGGTGTTGCACGGCCGAAGATAGACACTGAAACTTTAAGGCGGTTTTTATCGTAGTCGACTTGTTCAACCACGCCGTTAAAGTCTGCAAATGGGCCTTCAGTAACGCGTACCACTTCACCTGCTTCAAATACGGTTTTATGCACCGGAGACTCGCTCGCTTTTTCAAGGCGATTGAGGATAGAGTCCGCTTCTTTATCAGAAATTGGAGCTGGGCGATCAGAGGTGCCGCCGATAAAGCCCATCACACGTGGCACACCACGTACTAGGTGCCACGACTCATCGTTCATCACCATTTGGACGAGCACATAACCTGGGAAGAATTTACGTTCGCTTTTACGACGTTGACCTTGGCGCATTTCAACCACTTCTTCGGTTGGCACCAATACTTCCCCGAAATAGTCTTCCATTTCGTGCATCTTGATATGTTCGCGCAATGATTGCGCCACACGGCTTTCAAAACCAGAGAAAGCCTGAACCACATACCAACGTTTTTTGGGAGCTTCGCTCATGTACTTTTACCTCACACGCCAGTGATTAGGCGGACTAGACGGACCATGATTCCGTCAACGCCCCACAAGATGAGCGCCATAACGACAGTAACAGCCAGAACGATGAGAGAGGTTTGCAACGTCTCCTGGCGCGTAGGCCAAATGACTTTACGCACTTCCATACGCGATTCGCGTGCAAACGTGATCGCAGCTTTTCCTTTCATCGTGAGTGCAGCCACACCGCCAGCAGCGGCAACCAGCACCACTACAGCAGCAGCTCGCACTACTACAGACACATCACTGTACAGGCTATTCCCTACCACGGCTGCGGCCAATAGGACAAAAACAACACCCCACTTGAGGATGTCCATCGAACCGGATTGGGTCTCAGCGTTCGCTTTCATACATTCTACCTGTAACAAGTCTACATAGACGGCAGTGCCTATAACAGCATACGGTCAGTATTCTGCAAGGCACGTGGTGATCTTATCTCTCGTTAGAGGGTGATACGATCACTAAAGTCCGCGCTGACCGACCACTAGTGGCGAAAATTACGCCAATAGGAGTGTCAAACGCAGAAAAAGGGCATCAAATGATGCCCTTTTTACTAGTGTTTGTCACCAGGCATAACCATCTCAACGCCTTCTGGCAGTTCGATAGTACCGGTCACGTCAGTTGTACGGAAGTAGAACTGTGGACGATAACCTTTGAAGAACGGCGTATGACGGCCGCCTTCGTCTTTACCTAGTACGTATACTTCTGATTCGAACTTGGTGTGCGGAGTGATTGAACCAGGCTTCGCCAGTACTTGACCACGCTCAACTTCGTCACGCTTAGTACCACGCAGAAGAACACCAACGTTCTCACCCGCACGGCCTTCGTCTAGAAGCTTACGGAACATTTCAACACCAGTACAAGTGGTCTTGGTGGTGTCTTTCATGCCTACGATTTCAACGTCGTCACCCACGGTGATGATGCCTTGCTCAACACGACCAGTTACAACCGTACCACGGCCTTGGATTGAGAATACGTCTTCGATTGGTAGGATGAACGGCTTGTCGATCGCACGYTCTGGCTCTGGGATGTAAGAATCCAGGGCTTCAGCAAGTTCAACAATCTTCTGCTCCCACTGCTCTTCACCGTTCAATGCACCMAGTGCAGAACCTTGAATTACTGGGCAGTCGTCACCTGGGAAGTCATACTCTGAWAGTAGCTCACGGACTTCCATTTCAACCAGCTCAAGCAGCTCTTCGTCATCAACCATGTCACATTTGTTCATGAACACGAGGATGTTTGGAATACCAACCTGACGACCTAGYAGGATGTGCTCACGGGTCTGTGGCATTGGGCCATCAGTTGCCGCAACAACCAGGATACCACCGTCCATTTGCGCCGCACCGGTGATCATGTTTTTCACATAGTCAGCGTGTCCTGGGCAGTCAACGTGTGCGTAGTGACGGTTTGGCGTATCGTACTCAACGTGAGACGTTGCGATGGTGATACCACGATCACGCTCTTCTGGTGCGTTATCGATTGACGCGAAATCACGCGCAGCACCGCCGTATACTTTTGCAAGTACAGTACAGATAGCTGCAGTCAGCGTAGTTTTACCATGNATAGTCAGCGTGTCCTGGGCAGTCAACGTGTGCGTAGTGACGGTTTGGCGTATCGTACTCAACGTGAGACGTTGCGATGGTGATACCACGATCACGCTCTTCTGGTGCGTTATCGATTGACGCGAAATCACGCGCAGCACCGCCGTATACTTTTGCAAGTACAGTACAGATAGCTGCAGTCAGCGTAGTTTTACCATGATCAACGTGGCCGATAGTACCAACGTTAACGTGCGTTTTCGTACGTTCAAATTTTTCTTTAGACACGATCGTCTTCCTTCCTAGTTGTGAGTTAAGGGGCTTTGCCTAATAACTCAGAAGTCAGTGTTTGATGCCGGTGATCGCACCGGCATCAGGACCAAAATAATTAGCTACGCTCAGCAATTAGAGCATCAGCAATGTTCTTCGGCACTTCACCATACTCGCTGAATTCCATCGAGTATGACGCACGGCCTTGTGTTGCACTACGTAGGTCTGTAGCGTAACCGAACATTTCAGACAGTGGCACTTGGGCACGTACGATCTTCAGACCCGCCGGGCCTTCGTCCATACCGCCAATCAGGCCACGACGACGGTTCAAGTCACCGACAACGTCACCCATCCACTCTTCTGGCGTGGTTACTTCAACCTTCATCATTGGTTCAAGCATAACAGGTTGCGCGTCGTGTGCACCTTTCTTGAATGCCATTGATGCAGCGATCTTAAACGCCATTTCGTTGGAGTCAACATCGTGGTAAGAACCATCGAACAAGGTCGCTTTAACGTCGAGCACTGGATAACCGGCGAGTACACCGTTTTTCATTTGCTCTTCGATACCTTTTGATACCGCACCGATGTATTCGCGTGGAACCACACCACCGACGATTTCGTCAACAAAGACGAAGCCTTCGTTTGGCTCTGAAGGTTCGATTTTCAGCCATACGTGACCGAATTGACCACGACCACCAGACTGCTTCACGAATTTACCTTCAACTTCGGTGCTACCACGGATGGTTTCGCGATAAGCAACCTGAGGCTTACCAACGTTACACTCAACGTTGAATTCGCGACGCATACGGTCAACGATCACGTCTAGGTGAAGCTCACCCATACCTGAAATCAGGGTCTGGCCAGACTCTTCGTCAGACTCAACGCGGAAAGATGGATCTTCTGCCGCCAGTTTACCTAGCGCGATACCCATTTTCTCTTGGTCAGCTTTAGACTTAGGCTCAACCGCGATCTGGATAACAGGATCAGGGAATTCCATGCGCTCTAGGATGACTTTTGAATCCATTGAACATAGGGTATCACCCGTGGTCACGTCTTTCAGACCAACCGCAGCAGCGATGTCGCCGGCACGGATTTCTTTGATCTCTTCACGCTTGTTGGAGTGCATCTGTACGATACGACCCAAACGCTCACGCTTTTGCTTCACTGAGTTATAGACAGTGTCGCCAGAGTTAACCACACCAGAGTAAACACGCATAAAGGTCAACGTACCTACGAATGGGTCAGTCGCGACTTTAAATGCCAATGCTGCAAACGGTTCTTTGTCGTCAGCGTGACGTGCGATTGGGTTACCGTCTTCGTCTTCACCTTTGATTGACTTCACATCAATCGGTGATGGCAAGAACTCGATAACCGCATCCAATACCGCCTGAACGCCTTTGTTTTTAAACGCCGAACCACAGGTTGCTAGAACGATTTCGTTATCAAGGGTGCGCTGACGTAACGCTTTCTTGATTTCTTCTTCGGACAATTCGCCTTCTTCAAGGTATTTGTCCATCAGTTCTTCAGACGCTTCAGCAGCAGACTCAACCAGGAAGTTGTGCCACTCTTCTGCTTGCTCTTTCAGATCGTCTGGAATTTCTTCATAGGTATATGTCATACCTAAGTCTTCTTCGTTCCAGTTGATCGCTTTCATTTTGATCAGGTCGATAACGCCCTTGAATTCGTCTTCTGCGCCGATATTCAAGTGAATTGGCACAGGGGTTGCGCCAAGACGGTTTTTGATTTGATCAACAACGCGCAGGAAGTCAGCGCCCGCACGGTCCATCTTGTTGACGAATACCATACGCGGTACTTCGTACTTATCAGCCTGACGCCATACGGTCTCAGACTGAGGCTCAACACCTGATGAACCACAGAACACAACCACTGCACCATCAAGCACACGCAAAGAACGCTCTACTTCGATGGTGAAGTCAACGTGTCCTGGGGTGTCGATGATGTTAACACGGTGTTGTTCAAATTGGTGATCAGACCCGTGCCAGAATGTCGTGGTCGCTGCGGAGGTGATAGTAATACCACGCTCTTGCTCCTGCGCCATCCAATCCATTGTTGATGCGCCATCATGCGTTTCACCAACTTTATGATTAACGCCTGTGTAGAACAAGATCCGCTCGGTAGTCGTGGTTTTACCGGCGTCTACGTGAGCACAAATACCGATGTTACGGTAGCGCTCGATAGGGGTTTTACGAGCCACAATAGTATCCTCTTGCTAAGGTTAACCTTAGAAAATGGGTTTGGCGTGCTCCGAACGGAACACGCCATGAAGGCATTACCAGCGGTAATGTGCGAACGCTTTGTTCGCGTCTGCCATACGGTGAACGTCTTCACGTTTCTTAACAGCAGTACCTTTGTTTTCTGACGCGTCTAGCATCTCGCTTGCCAGGCGCTGAGCCATAGATTTTTCACCACGCTTACGAGCGGCTTCAACCAACCAACGCATAGCCAGTGCATTACGACGTACTGGACGTACTTCGACTGGTACTTGGTAAGTTGAACCACCTACACGGCGAGATTTCACCTCGACCGCTGGGCGCACGTTTTCAAGAGCTTGTTCGAATACAGCCAAGTGGTCTTTACCAGAACGCTCAGCCATGATGTCTAGAGCACCATAAACGATTTTTTCAGCAGTTGACTTCTTACCGTCAACCATCAGGATGTTTACAAATTTTGCCAGCAATTCGGATCCGAACTTAGGATCTGGAAGAATTTTACGCTGACCAATTACGCGACGACGTGGCATGGATTATCTCCGTTGTCTTCTTCAGGTTTTATCCAAAACTTTTCAGTTTTTTCAAAATTCAATTGTTTGAGTGTTTGGCCTTACTTAACGGAATCCATTAAGACTTAGGACGTTTCACACCGTACTTAGAACGACCTTGTTTACGGCCGTTAACGCCTGCACAGTCAAGTGCGCCACGAACAGTGTGGTAACGCACACCCGGCAAGTCTTTAACACGACCGCCGCGGATCAGAACAACACTGTGCTCTTGCAGGTTGTGACCTTCACCACCAATGTATGAGGTGACTTCAAAGCCGTTAGTCAAACGTACACGGCATACTTTACGCAGTGCGGAGTTTGGTTTCTTTGGAGTAGTAGTGTAAACACGAGTACATACACCACGTTTTTGTGGACACGCTTCCAGCGCAGGCACGTTGCTTTTCGCAACTTGCTTCAAGCGTGGTTTGCGGACCAGCTGGTTAATAGTTGCCATTAAATAGCTCCTGATATTACTTAACGTATAAGTGTGAAAAATCTAGCCCCAATACAACAGGGACGCGAAATTTTAGGCGTCGGGGTATAGGGTGTCAAGATTTATACAGAGATCTTTGCATTGTTTGTTTTTCAAGCAGCGCGCAGGGGGCGTTTTTACGCTATACAGGCTAAGGTATTACCATGTCATTTGCGTGACATGCTCGACGCTCAAGCTTACTAATTTGTTCATCTCAATCATCACCGCGCTGGGATGAAGCTTATCGCCGAGTCCTCGAGCGTGAACATCATCACTGAGCAAATAAACAACATGATTCCCGGTAAATAAGCGCGTCGCCCACTCGCTGTTATCTACTCCCGCCAGTACCGCATCACCGATTAGTACAATCACACTGTCCTGATCGATGTAGTTTAAGCACAGCGTTAGCGCTTGGTCACGATAGGGAGACGATTTCACGATGTGCAGCACGTTGATTCCTTAAAAATGTAGTATACGGTCGCACTCTGACAACCGCTTTTTGACTTGTTCAAGCGCCAGGACTTGAGTGGGTAAGACGGTCTCGGCGTGCTCCAGCCCACGAGATGCCAATGAAGCGCGGCATACATAGATGTCTTCGACGTCACACAGCGGTAGCATTTTAAAGCTGGCAATGTAATCGCGGCTCAGAATCTGTTGCGGTTGCTGGCCCGCTATAAGTTGTAGAACCCCATCACCAATAAAAAAAACCGATAAGGTGTCGCAAAACGCCGAGGTAGCGAGTAGCGCATCTAGCCCTTCTCGACCGCTCGCCGACCCGTGGGGCGATGTAGAAAATACAAACCCTATTTGCATAAAGCCCTCTTAAAATTGCATCACTCGGTCAGCGGTTAACAAAGCGTCAGCCAATGCGCCTAAGCCTGCCTGAGAGAATCCTTCTGCCAAGGTCGCCGTCGATAATTGATGCTGCGTCGCTTCTTGCTCACTGATAATCCCGCGTCGTAATGCCGCGGCAACACAAGTTTCCAGCACAACACCGTGATAGAACGCCAACCGCTGCCACGCTTCCACCAAATCAAATTCATCATTTGCGGGCACTGTGGTTGCGGCGCCATTCAGCACACCTTCTTGATAGAAGAAGACTTTACTCACCTGGTGCCCCGCCTTTATTGCTGCACAGGCAAACTGATAGGCGGTGCGTGCCAACTGTGATCCATACGCTGGCTCAGTCACGACTAACACATAACGCAGACTCATGATTCGATCTCTTCTGTTTTGCGCTGTCTAACGTAAAGATAGACCGTATGTTTCGAGATATTGAGACGAGACGCCACACGATGAATGGCATCTTTAATATCAAAAATCCCTTTGTCATAGAGCGCCATGACTATCTGACGGTTTTTAGTGTTATTAGACACCGTTTTGTCGGCATTGACTTCTTCAACTGTCCGTTCAACGGTTTGATCCACCAGCTCTTCCACGTCACTGGCAAAGTTTACCGACGAGGCCGCTTGTTTGGCGAGATCATCCGGAATGAAGGCTTGTAGTACCTGTGAAAAAGGCGCATCTAAATTAATGTTGATACACAATAGCCCGATGATACGATTATCCCCATTGCGAATCGCTACCGTGATCGACTTCATCAAGGTGCCACTTTTCGCTCGGGTAAAATAAGCCCGTGAAAAATTACGCTCTGAGCCTTCAATATCGCGCAACATCCGCAGCGCAAGATCGGTGATTGGCGATCCCACTTTTCTACCCGTGTTTTCACCATTCGCGATCTTGATCGCTGATTTATTTAAATCGTCTAATGCGTGCAGCACGATTTCACAATGTTCACCGATCAGCGCCGCAAGCCCATCCACTACCGCCGCATAAGACCGCAGAATAACACTGTCTTGTTGATTCAATGGATTAGACTCAATGAGCTCATTTTCCGTCATCACGTTCGCGCCAAAGCCTTCTGTCGGTACCACGTACGCCTATCCTTATTCGACCGTCAATGTAAATGTCTCTGCGCACAGTTTAACAGAATTTAAGCCTAAAAATGCAAAAAGCCCCGGCGATGCCGGGGCGGATATTACACAGTCAGACGAGGCTGTCGTTTAGCCTTCGCTCGCCGCGTCTTTTTTGGTATCGTCTTTTATTTCAAGCAGTTCAACATCAAACACTAGGGTTGAGTTGGCAGGAATCGATGCGGTATCTTGATCACCGTAAGCCAACTCAGGTGGCACAACAAAAGTAAATTTAGAGCCAACAGGCATTAGCTGCACACCTTCAGTCCAGCCTGGAATCACGCGGTTAAGCGGGAAGGTAGCTGGCTCACCACGGTCGTAAGAGCTATCGAACTGGGTACCATCAGTCAATGTGCCTTTGTAATGCACAACCACGGTATCTTCTGCGACTGGCTTATCGCCCTCACCCATGCTATCCACTTTGTAAAGTAAGCCAGAGTCCGTTTCTTTAACGCCGTCTTGCTGGGCAAAGTCAGCACGGTATTTTTCACCTTCCGAAATCGCGGCTTCTGCTTTCTCTTTGGCTTGCTGTTGCGCCAGTTTAGTCACGCGCTGATCAAGCGATTGCAGCGCCGCTTGCGCTTGCTCATCGGTCAGTTTTGATTGCCCTTGAAAGACATCTTGTACCCCTTGCAGTACCACCTCTTTATCAAGCTCTAAGCCGATGTCTGCCTGTTGATCTAAGTTAGCGTTGAGGTATTGGGCTAAAGACGCACCGATCGCGTAGGCTGCTTTGTCGTCATCGTTGGCAAACGCTGCTTCCGCTTGTTCGGCAGCTTGATTGGTTTGCTCTACTTTAGCGTCGTCTTGCTGACAGCCGACGGCAAAGGCAACGGTTGCCGCGAGTAGCGACATCTTCATTACTGATTTCATTGGGTACTCCGTTGATGACAAGGATAAATCCTCGTATGGTTGTTACTGACGCATCAACAATGCGAAAGCCTGATTCTATCAATATACTCGTGGTTATATGGCTGCAAACACTGGAACTCAAGCATGATGCCCAAAATCCGCCACATTATTTGCATTTTTATAGTTATTAACAGCTTAACCGGTTGTTGGCAGTCTGGCAAAGAAGCCCAGCGCTGGTCAATCCATCCGGAAGGGGCGACCAGTTTTAGCCTCAGTCGTGACGGCCGTTTTGCCCTGATCGCGTCTGAAGAAACGGATATTGTCCTGTGGGATCTGGTCACTAATCAGCAGCTGGCCGAACTCGGTGCGCAAGATCCGGACGCCAATCCGGTCGTTGTTAGTCATATTTCCGATAATAAGCGCTATGCCATTACCACAACAGCACAAAACTTTGCCGTCTGGGACCTGGCCTGGAGCCAAGCTCAAGGGCTATGGTCCATTTCTGAAGGCATCATACGCGATGCCGCGATCAGTAATAACGGTGAAAAATTGGTACTAGCGTTGTCGAATGGAAAAGCACTATTTATCGACTTAGGCACGGGAAGGCGCTTAGAGTTCCTCGCCCACCGCGATAAAATCAATGCAGTCTCGATTTCTCCCAACGGCGCCTATGTGCTCTCAGGTGGCAATGACCATCATGCCTACTTATGGGATACCCAGTCTGGCCAGATCATCAATGACTTTGCTTATGACCGGCGAGTGAAACAAGTCGCCTTGCACCGTGAGGGGAAGTACGCATTTGTCTCTGACGGTGGCAACCGCGCTGTGATTTGGGCCCTACCCAGTGGCGAGAAAGTCAGTGAGTTGGATATCTTTGCCCGCCAAGCCATTTATGTCAGTGCCCGGTTTTCCGATGATGGTACCTTGCTAGCCACCGGCTCACCGTCACAACGGGTCGAATTGTGGGATGTGAAAACGGGTGAAAATATAGGTCGTTGGCAAGCATTGGCCCAGCCGGATACTCGCCCACCCAGCGCAGTGGTGTATGATGTAGCGATTGATCCAACTGGACGTGTTATTTCAGGTACCTCGGCCGGGATTGCCCAAGCTTGGTTAACCGACGCGCAATAACGAGAGAGCAATATGAGCGAGATAGATAAGTTACAACAGCAAATTGATGATCTTGAGTACAAAGTGGCGTTTCAAGAAGACACGATCGACCAGCTCAATACCGCATTGACACGACAACAAGGTGATATTGAGCGCATGACGCTCCAAATCCAGTACCTTATCAGCAAACTCCAACATGTTGAGCCAGAGAATATTGCTAGCCAAGCTGAAGAAACACCCCCCCCGCATTATTGAAACCACACCGTATGCGTGACGATTAGCGCGCGGTCACGACGGCCAAATAAAAAAAGGCGCCAAACGGCGCCTTTTATTCGATGGTATTCATTACCACTTATCTATCGTCGTGATTAGTGGTCGTGGCCACATTCTTCACCGTCTTGGTGAATGTGCCCGTGTGAAAGCTCTTCTTCAGTGGCTTCACGCACATCAACGATTTCCACTGAGAAGGACAGGGTTTGGCCTGCAAGCATGTGGTTGGCATCAACAACAACTTCATCACCTTCAACCTCAGTCACTTCGACTGGGATCTGGCCTTGGTCGGTTTCAGCCATAAAACGCATACCAACTTCAACTTGATCGACGCCTTGGAACACGTTAGCCGGTACACGTTGTACCATGGCTTCTTGGTAATCACCGTAAGCTTCGTCTGGGCCTACAGTCACTTCAAAGTTCTCGCCTTTTTCACGGCCTTCCAGCGCGCTCTCAAGTCCGACGATCAAGTTACGATGACCGTGCAGGTATTGGAGAGGCTCTTGTGCTGTTGATTCATCAACAAGTGCACCGTCTTCATTTTTTACTTGGTAAGCCAGGCTGACTACCACATCTTTTGCAATTTTCATGCTCGCTCCGAGACCGGAATGTAAATGAACTGCTGATGATAACGGATCCCCTACTCCGGTTTAAAGATCCCAATGACATTCTCTGCCGACTCGGCGTCAGAGTGTGACTGCTGTGCCGATTCCGGTAATCGACTATCATGGTAATCGCAGCTGACACATTCCACTTTGTCAATGTTATTCTCACGCCACACTCGCAATGTATCGCGTTGTTGGCACGACGGACAGGCAGCGCCTGCGATAAAACGTTTTTTCACATCAACACCTTATTCGTCTCGATTCCAACTTTGATGCCGCTCACTATCACCGCGCATTTCTCGGTCAAAAATTTCTTCCAGCTCTTTGCGCGCTTCTTTAACTCGTGATGCAGTCGCGACATCTTGACTGTGCTGAGGCAATAAATCTTCCAGCACCCGCATGTCGAGTTTACGGAACAATATTTCTGCGCGTTTCGCTTTGTACGGGTGCATACCTAGGGACTCTAACGTTTGCCGCCCAAGATCCAGCGCGCCCAAAAAGGTTTCCCGAGAAAACTGCTCGACACCGTGCGCCATCAACTGATACGCCTCGACACGACTGCGCGCACGCGCCATTACTTTTAGATTAGGGAAGTGATGGGCACAAAGATCAACAATCTCCATCACTTCGTCTGGCGAATCGGTACAAATCACGATCGCTTCAGCCGTCTTTGCACCAGCGGCACGTAATAAATCGAGCTGCGTAGCATCACCATAATACACTTCGTAGCCATAGCGGCGTAGTAACTTGATTTGAGTCGGATCACGTTCCAGGATGGTCACCCCAATTTTATTGGCAAACATCAAGCGACCGACGACCTGACCAAACCGACCAAATCCGGCAATGATGACTCGCGAGTCAGTCTCAGTAAATGGCGCTTGCGGAGGCAAGGATTCAGGCTCGTTAAAAGTACGCGCAAACCAACGCTGCTGGAGCGAGAGAATTAACGGTGTAGTCATCATCGACAAGCTCACGACCACAAGCAAAAAGGCATTTAATTCTTTATCCAGTAGCCCTTGGCTATGCGCGGCAGTGAAAATCACAAAGGCAAACTCGCCCCCCTGACTGAGCAATACCGCCATTTGACTGCGCGCCTTGGGCGCGACACCAAACGCTCGTGCCAGTCCATACAGTAAGCAGGCTTTACCACCGACTAACGCAGCCACGGCACCGATGATCGCCCATGGATACTCCAGTAAAAGTCCTAAGTCGACCGTCATCCCAACCGCTATAAAGAACAGCCCGAGTAATAACCCTTTAAAGGGCTCAATTGCCGTCTCAAGCTCATGGCGATATTCACTCTCAGCCAACAACATCCCGGCTAAAAACGCCCCCAGCGCCATCGATAGACCAAGGCTTTGCATGGCTAATGCAATCCCGATGACCAAGGCAAGTGCGGTGACAGTAAATAACTCGGTGACGCCACTCATGGCAATCAGACGAAAAATAGGGCGCAAGAAAAAGTGACCGCCGGCCAAGAGAGCGCCAATGCCTAAAAACATCCAGAGGACATCAAACCAACTGCCTGCACTGCCACCGACCAACGCTGGGATCACAGCCAGTATCGGGATCACAGCGATATCTTGAAATAATAAAACGGCAAATCCAGATTGTCCGGTTTCGCTGCGCATTAAGCGTTGGTCTTCGATGATTTTCATCGCAATCGCGGTAGAAGAAAGTGCCAGCCCCGCCCCGATCACCACGCCTTGTGGCAACGTGAGCCCAGCGAAGACACTTAATGTCCCTATCACGACTCCGGTCAGCACCACTTGGCTACCACCCAGGCCGATAATGGGGCGCCACATTTTCAATAGCTTTTTAGGGTTAAGCTCCAAGCCAATCAAAAACAGCAGCAACACCACACCAAATTCAGCAAAATGCAGGGTTGAGTCGACATCATCGATTAAACCCAGCCCCCAAGGGCCAATCACAATGCCTGCTACCAAGTAGCCAAGCACTGAGCCCATCCCCAAACGCTGCGCCAAAGGCACCGCAATCACGGCTGCCAATAAAAAGATAAACGCAATGAGCAGAAAGCTATGATCCACGATGTGCCTCCTGCTTCGCTAAAGGGTTAGCCAACCAGTCCGCATAGAGTTCAGCAAAGGCATTGCGATCAGCATCGGTGACGCGGCGCGCCCAGTGAAGAACTAAAGGTGAGACCCAGTGCATGCGGCATAACGCCGCCGTCAGTTCAAAAGGTTGCAATAACTCCTCCATGGAATATTTGTTGTAGCCGATTTTACTGAACGCTTCTGCTGCTCCACCTGTGGTGACCACAAAACGACATGTTTTTCCCGCTAATGCATCCCCCCCTTGCCCATGAGCAAAGCCTTTTCCGAGTACCACATCAATCCACTCTTTCAATAACGCCGGGCATGAGTACATCTGTAGGGGGTGTTGAAACACCAACACATCGGCGTCAGTCACCAACGCACGCTCGTGATGGATATCCACCACAAAATCCGGATAAGCGGCGTAAATATCATGCACAGTGACATTCGCCAGCGGGCGTATCGATTCGAGTAATCGGCGATTGGCGACCGATCCATCCGGATCAGGATGCGCCACGATAACAAGCACCTTGGGAGGGAGTGGGTTATCCTTCTTATCTTGAGGCATACGCTTCCTTGTCGTTATGATTGGCCAAGCACACAATCTGTTCTTTATGCCATGTTTTTAACTTTAACATACAAAAAGGCTAACCCCCTGTCTAACCACTCGCGCCACCGGTGGAATTTGGCAATCTCCGCATCAAGCTGGTATAACGACCGCGCAACGTGCATCCATCAACCCAAGACAGACTGAGTAATCATGATTCGCTTCTCCGACATTCAATTGCTTCGTGGTGGTAAGCCCCTGCTTGACCACACCTCTGCCATCATCGCACCCGGCGACAAAGTCGGCTTGGTGGGTAAAAATGGCTGTGGCAAGTCCAGCCTGTTTGCCTTGCTACGCCACCAACTTTCGCTTGATGCAGGGCACTATGATTACCCCAGTCAATGGCAAGTGGCTTGGGTGGCACAAGAAACCCCCGCATTGGATAAAAGTGCGCTAGAATATGTGATTGATGGCGATACCGAATATCGTGAGCTGCAAGACGCGCTGCGTAACGCCGAAGCCAACGATGATGGCAATGCAGTGGCGTTGTTACACGATAAGCTCGATGCGATTGGCGGCTATACCATAGAGGCGCGCGCCGCAAGCTTGCTGGATGGATTGGGATTCAGTCAGACGCAAATCCATTGGTCATTAACGCAGTTCTCTGGGGGCTGGCGCATGCGACTTAACTTGGCACAAGCTTTGTTATGTCGCTCAGATTTACTGCTACTCGACGAGCCCACCAACCACCTCGATTTAGACGCAGTGATGTGGCTAGAAAAATGGTTGCAGCAGTACCCGGGAACCTTGGTCTTGATCTCACACGACCGTGATTTTCTTGATCCTGTGGTCAATCGTATCATTCATATTGAGCACGCCAAGCTGAATGAATACACCGGTAACTACTCGGATTTTGAAGGCATGCGCGCGCAAAAGTTAGCACAACAGCAAGCGCAATATGAGAAACAACAAAAGCAAGTTGCTCACATGCAATCTTACATTGACCGTTTCCGATACAAAGCCAGCAAAGCCCGCCAAGCGCAAAGTCGGATAAAAGCGCTGGAACGCATGGAAAAGGTGCTACCGGCTCAATACGATAACCCGTTTAGCTTTACCTTTTTACCCCCTGATGCATTGCCCACTCCTATTCTTATGATGGATAAGGTGGCCGCTGGCTATAACAAAACGCCAATTATCGAGAACATTCGCCTTAACTTAGTGCCTGGGGCACGCATTGGCCTGTTAGGGCGTAACGGCGCAGGCAAATCAACGCTGATCAAGTTATTGTCGGGCGATTTGCCGGCGATGGCTGGCGAGCTAAGCTACTCTCAAGGGGTGAAAATAGGTTATTTTGCCCAGCATCAACTCGATACCTTACGCATCGATGAAACGCCGCTCCAGCATCTAAATCGCTTAGCACCGACCACTGCCGAGCAAACCCTGCGTGATTTCCTCGGACGGTTTGGCTTTCAAGGTGACAAAGCGTTGGAAAACATTGGCCCTTTCTCTGGCGGCGAAAAAGCACGTTTAGTCCTTGCATTGTTAGTTTGGCAAAAACCGAACTTGTTATTGTTAGATGAACCGACTAACCATTTGGATCTCGACATGCGCCAAGCGTTAACGCTCGCATTGCAATCCTATGAGGGCGCGATGGTGATCGTCAGCCACGATCGCTTTTTATTGCGTGCGACAGCCGATGACTTGTATTTGGTGGACAATGGCGCAGTGCTGCCCTTTGATGGCGACTTAGACGACTATCACCGCTGGCTGACCGAACAACAACGCGCTGATCGTGCGGAAAACAAAAAGCAAGCCGCAGACGAAAAACTTGCCCCACAGCAAACGCAGTTAGATCGAAAAGTACAAAAGCGTCGTGAAGCCGAATGCCGAAAACAAACGGCGCCACTACGAAAAAAAATTGACCGTTTAGACACAAAGATCGAACAACTTTCTGCCATTATCGCAGAAGCAGAAAACCAATTAGCGGATCCCGCTATTTACCAGAGTGACAACAAAGCCCGTTTAACGGAGCAATTGCAACGCCAAGCCGATGCAAAGTCGACGCTCGAAGAGGTGGAACAAGAATGGATGGAGCAACAAGAAGCGCTAGAAGCCCTGGAGGCGACATTCAACCAACACTAACGCCTGGGATGGCAAACGCCGCCGATCTTTGGCAGTTTTGTTTGCACCACTATGCTAAGCAAGAGGTCAAACAAGCCTGCCTTAAATTACAAGACGAGCACCAAGGCAATGTGAACCTTGCTTTGTTGCTCGCTTGGATTGAAAGCCATGGTTACGGGCTTAGCCCCGAGAGCCTCACCCAGCTTAAGCACGCCTTGAGCCGGTCTGAACATTTGCTGATCGCTTATCGCCATCTAAGACGCGATCTCAAGCCACGCGTGGGCACCGGCCAATATAAAAAAATGCTCAACTTTGAACTCAGTTTAGAAAAGTTCCAGCAACAAGACTTGATTGAAGTGCTTAATCGTCAATCCTGGCTCACACAAGCCGCGTCTCCCTTGGCCTATTATTGCCGCCAGCTATCCCCCTCTGCCCGAAATCTCTATACACCACTACGGGTAGACCGGCCTACAAAAGAGGATGGAGCAGACGATGATGACACCCTTTAATCCCATTCCAACTGCCCGTAATGCGCATCTGCAAACCTTACTGCCACGCCTGCTGCGCCGGCAACCGCTTTTTGCGCCTATTTGGCAAGCGTTTGATCTGCCTGACGGTGACTTTGTCGATCTTGCATGGACGCATCATCCCGAGGTAGGACAGCCTATTATTGTCTTGTTTCATGGCCTGGCAGGAAGCTTTGATAGCCCTTATGCCAATGGATTATTGGCCGCTTTTAAACAGCAAGGCTGGTGCGGTGTGGTGATGCATTTTCGCGGTTGCAGTGGCCGTCTTAATCGCGCGCCGCGGACTTATCATTCCGGCGAAACGGAGGATGCTCGGGCATTTTTGACCTATTTACGCCAGACCTACCCGAACAATGAGATTGCCGCTGTGGGAGTCTCTTTGGGAGGAAACATGTTGGTGCGCTACCTGGCCGACTATCAGCATGATCCGATTGTCAGTTGTGGTTGTGCTATTTCTCCCCCGCTCGATTTAGCGGCGTGCTCGACCCGTATTCAACAAGGGTTTTCCCGTGTTTATCAAGCGTATTTGCTACGGTCGATGCGACAAACCTTATCGGAAAAACTTACCCGACACCAAAAAGTGGGTCGGTGGCATGCTGGGGAGCGGCCAAAGATTAAAACCCTGTTCGAGTTCGATCAAACGGTCACCGCACCGCTGCATGGCTTTGACGATGCTCAACACTACTATCAAAGCTGTAGTGGTTTATCTGTCCTTGACGCTATTACGGTCCCACTTGCGATTATCCATGCGAAAGACGATCCCTTTATGACCGACGCAGTGATCCCAACCTCGCCTCTGCCCGCGAATATTGACTATCAACTGAGCGAACATGGTGGGCATGTTGGTTTTGTTACCGGCAGTTGGCGCCAGCCACAGTTCTGGCTGGAGCAGTCGGTGCCTCACTGGTTAGCCTTACGCCTTTGCTCGTCCCGTTAAAAAGGGACGCCACACAAAGCAAAAAAGACCGACGCACATTGATCTACTGCATTGTGTTAAATGATTGGGTAAAATGCGAGCTGATTCACAATATCAGCACCAAGCACCCTAACGTCTCAGCCATAAATCAACAAAAGGTGATGTAGTATGATGGTTCCTTGGCAATCGGTCCCTGAGGAAACACTGACTCGTTTAATCGAGCACTTTGTGTTACGGGAAGGAACCGATTATGGTGAGCGGGAAGTCAGCTTTGCACAAAAAGTGGCGGATGTTCGCCAACAACTGCAATCCGGCGACGCCGTGATTGTGTATTCTGAGTTGCACGAGACAGTGGATATTCGTCGTAAAGAAGCACTCAGATCTTAGCATCGCTGTACGCAATAAACAGCGATACACATTCAGACTGAATGACAGGGCGCGTCATGTCGGCTAAACATCCAATCATCGCGGTCACCGGCTCTTCAGGAGCAGGGACCACCACCACGTCCGAAGCATTCCGTAAGATGTTCCAGATGATGAACATCAAAGCGGCGTGGCTAGAAGGGGACAGTTTCCATCGCTTTACGCGACCGGAAATGGACGTCGAGATCCGTAAAGCACGTGAGCAAGGACGGCACATTAGTTACTTTGGCCCCACCGCCAATGATTTTCCGCGACTCGAGCAGTTTTTCCGTGAGTACGGTGAACTCGGCACAGGTAAATATCGCCGCTACTTGCATACCTTTGACGAAGCGGTGCCCTACAATCAAATGCCAGGGACCTTCACACCATGGCAGGATTTACCCGACAATACCAACGTACTATTTTACGAAGGCTTGCACGGCGGTGTGGTTGATGGTGAGGTCAATGTCGCCCAACATGTCGACCTATTGATTGGTATGGTCCCGATCGTCAACCTTGAGTGGATTCAGAAGTTTGTCCGCGATACCCGCGATAGGGGCCACTCACGCGAAGCGGTCACCGACTCGATTGTGCGGTCGATGGACGATTATTTGCATTATATTACGCCGCAATTCTCACGCACTCACATTAACTTTCAACGGGTGCCGACGGTCGATACCTCCAACCCACTGAACGCCAAAGGCATTCCTTCGTTGGATGAGAGCTTTGTGGTGATCCGCTTTCGAGGGATGAAAAACGTCGACTTTCCTTATCTGCTGCAAATGATCACGGGGTCTTTTATGTCACGGCATAATACACTCGTCGTGCCAGGCGGTAAGATGGGCTTTGCGATGGAACTTATCATCCGTCCATTGATTCAGCAGTTAATCGAAAAAGGCAAAATTGGCTAGGGCGTAGCGCATCTATCGTGTATTACTTCTCAAGCCGTGATCTTAGCCACGTTTTTGCCAGTTTTTTAGGCGGTTGGCCTAGATCAAAATCAAGAAATTGCTAACAAAAAAAGATACACTCTTGTTAACATACAGCGAGCTTGTAGCCCGCGCCCAGACTTCGTATTCTGTGCATAGATCTGGTGGGTTACCCCTCAGACAAAGATAGGACGTTGTTGCCGGGCAACACATGCAGAGGAAATAAGTTATATGGTTCCAGGAAAACCTCAAACAGACCCTACACTCGAGTGGTTCCTTTCACATTGTCACATCCACAAGTATCCGTCTAAAAGCACGCTGATTCATGCAGGCGAAAAAGCGGAGACCTTGTATTACATCGTGAAAGGGTCTGTCGCCGTTCTAATCAAAGATGAAGAAGGCAAGGAAATGATCCTGTCTTATCTTAACCAAGGTGATTTCATCGGTGAGCTAGGCCTTTTCGAAGATGATCAGGAGCGTACCGCTTGGGTTCGGGCTAAGTCTCCTTGTGAAGTGGCAGAAATCTCATTCAAAAAGTTCCGCCAACTGATCCAGGTTAACCCTGATATATTGATGCGTTTGTCCTCACAAATGGCGCGCCGTTTGCAAGTGACTAGCCAAAAAGTGGGGGATCTTGCCTTCCTGGACGTCACGGGCCGTATTGCGCAAACCTTGTTGAATTTAGCGAAGCAACCCGATGCCATGACGCACCCTGATGGCATGCAAATTAAAATCACGCGTCAGGAAATTGGCCAAATCGTTGGCTGCTCGCGTGAAACCGTGGGCCGTATTCTTAAAATGCTGGAAGAGCAAAACCTTATTTCAGCCCATGGTAAAACCATCGTGGTATACGGTACCCGCTAATCACAGCGCTCTCTGTATTCCAAACCGACGCCCTGGCGTCGGTTTTTCTTTTTAAAACAATAAAAAAGGAAGAGCGAACTCTTCCTTAACCGTTTAGGCCTCGTTAGATCCACTATTTATTAGTGTGTGCTCTCAAAAATTTTATCCGCTGAAGCGGCGACAAACCCCTGATATAATTCGCCATTAGGAAGGACATAGCGCTTAGCAAACTCATAAAAACCACCTGGAATGGTTTGCGTGCCATCAGAGAAAACAACAGGGACACGGTCAGCCATTGTGGAGGATTGCTCCAGATAAACGGATGCGTCCCCTTTTACTTCACCACCCGCTTCGTTAATTGCAAAGCCATTGTCTCGCAGCTTTTGATTAACCGATTGGCAATGATCATGAGCCTTTAACTGATTGACACTCACCGTGAAATGATTCGCGCCATAACCGTGCGCGGCTACCCAGGATGCGTATTCACTCTCCTCAGCAAGCGCTTGATAGGTAGCGCTATCGATGTCCCAAAGCCGCCCCTGATGAAGAAAATCGCTCCCTGTTAGTGACGACGCATCGACTTGTGCCACCAGCTTGTGAACAATGGCTTGCAGCGCAGGCGAGCATTGCTCGACCATCAATTCACTGATAAACACTTTCGGCATCAAAGGATCGGGGTGCTCGAAATGGCAAGCGTTAAGCTTTTTCGCTTCAAAGGTATAGTCCCCTTTTTGCTGATAGCCTAGCGCCAGGAAAGGGCGCGCCAAGACCTCAAGCCCAACCTTGGGCAAACCAAATGTCCGCAAGGCAATATGATCATTGATTAAAGGCTGCCCTTCTTCGAGCAAGGCATGTACCTGATGTGCCGATGGGCAAAGACGGTTAATATAGTCTTGCCATAATTTATCGAATAACGCTTGGCCACTGTCCATGTTGGTCTCCTTAATCTTGTTGAGTCGGAATACCGGGGGCGAACGTCTCAGGCAGTACCACCTGATCCCCTTCCATTGATGCCATGGGATAAGCGCAATAATCGGCGGCATAGTAAGCGCTTGGACGTAAATTACCCGACGCACCTGGCCCGCCAAATGGCGCATCACCGCTTGCCCCTGTCAACTGACGATTACGATTCACAATCCCTGCGCGAATATGATCGAGAAAGTATTGCCATTCGCCCTCGTCTTCACTGATAAGGCCTGCCGACAAACCATAGCGGGTATCATTCGCCTTCGTGATCGCATCAGCCATATCCTGATAGCGCTGCACTTGTAGTAGCGGACCGAAATACTCTTCGTCGGGTAACGCTTGAATGCCACTCACATCTAAAATCCCTGGAGAAATCACCGCATCGTGTAAATGCTCGCACTCTATGACGGGAGTAGCTCCCAGATCGATCAATTTCTGCTGTGTGGCCAAAATCCCCTCGGCGGCAGCCATTGAAATTTGGGCGCCCATGAAAGGCGCGGGATCATCAAACTGGCCGCCCACTC
Organism: Salinivibrio sp. IB643; assembly: GCF_001996105.1. Taxonomy (NCBI): domain Bacteria; kingdom Pseudomonadati; phylum Pseudomonadota; class Gammaproteobacteria; order Vibrionales; family Vibrionaceae; genus Salinivibrio; species Salinivibrio sp. IB643. Next base: position 36,417 of record NZ_MUFF01000015.1, on the reverse strand, counting down.
GCACGGTTTTGGTCCATTGTGCTAGGCGAGTCAAGATCTTGTCACCCACTTCTCCCTCAGGCAGCAGTAGGCGGCGTGCACACGTACACCGCTGACCGGCACTGAGGTAGGCCGATTGAATAATGGTGTATACCGTGGCGTCTAAATCACCGAACTGATCACTCACCACCAAGGGGTTATTGCCCCCCATTTCCAGCGCCAGCATTTTATCGGGCTGGCCAGCAAACTGACGATGAAGAATATGCCCCGTATTGGCGCTACCGGTAAACAATAAACCGTCAATACCGCGAGCTTGGGCCAGCGCCTCGCCGGTATTGCGCCCACCTTGTACCAGGCTGATCAGTCCTTGCGGTAATCCCGCTTCGAGCCAATAGCCCAAGGTCTTCTCTGCGACTTTTGGCGTCAGCTCAGAGGGTTTAAATACTACGCTGTTGCCCGCCAATAAAGCTGGAACAATGTGGCCATTAGGTAGATGCCCAGGGAAGTTGTAAGGCCCGAATACCGCCATAACGCCAAGTGGACGATGGCGTAATACCGCTTGGGTGCCATTGACGTCTTTTTCACGTGAGCCTGTTCTTTCGTGGTACGCGCGCAAGGAGATCGCCACTTTGCCTACCATGGCCCCGACTTCGGTTTTGGTTTCCCACAAGGGTTTGCCCGTTTCTTCGGCAATGACCCGAGCCAGTTCATCGGTATTGGCTTTCACTATCTCGGCAAAGCGTTCCACCAGCGCTTGGCGCTCAGAAAAATCGGTATTACGCCAACGCAAAAACGCGTCGCGTGCGGCGCTGACCGCTTGCTCCACTTGCGAACGACTCGCTTCTGCACCTTGCCAAATACATTGACTATCAAAGGGGTTTTGCGAGGTCATGATCTCGCCCTCGCCTTTCACCCACTCGCCATGAATCAAATGGCCTGCTGATTGCTTTGTCATTTTATCCCCCCATGGCAATCAAACGCAGTTGATCGCCGTTTTTTACATTCAATGCATCGGCAACCGCTGGGCTAATCACAACGTGATTGGTTTCGTGATCGATCGCAGCTTTCGCCGCGGTGGCACGGAAGCCAGCAAAATCGGTATTCGATATTAAATAATCCTGCGCGCTACTGTGCTCTCGTACGCGCGCTGAGGCGGTGAAAGAGTGACGTACAGACTCAATATTGGGGCGTAAGCATTCTACCGTTGGGCCCGCATCAAAGATGTCGACATAACCACGGCAAGAAAAGCCCTCTTTTTCCAACAAGCGTAATGCTGGACGGGTATTCGGGTGCACTTGACCGATAACTGCACGAGCTTCCTCACTCAGTAGGCTCACATAAATCGGCAATTTAGGCATTAAGTCGGCAATAAACCCTTTGGCACCAATCCCGGTGAGATAATCCGCCAAGGTAAAGTCAATGTTAAAAAAGTTGTCTTTTAGCCACTGCCAAAACGGCGAGTTGCCCTCGTCATCCGACACACCGCGCATTTCGGCAAACACCACGTCAGCGAAGCGCTCTGGAAATTGCGCCAGCATTAGGAAACGGCATTTAGACAATAACTTACCGTTTAACCCGCCACGAAACTCTGGACGCATAAACAGGGTGCAGATTTCTGTCGCCCCCGTGTAGTTGTTGCCAAAGGTCAACACTTCAACAATGTTGTGCACGTTCAGTTTGCGTGATGAATGAACCACCTTGGTCAGATGGTAACTATAAAACGGGTTATCAAGACCAATGGCGGCTTCGATGCCCGTGGTCCCTGCGATTTCACCGGTTTCTAAATCTTCGGCGACCATCAGATATCCCTCTGGCCCCGGCTCTGTCACCTGTTTGGCAAAACTCTCAAGCGAATTATTAATCCGCCCCTGTAGCAAATCGGCATCGACCGGCAAGGAGGTAAATCCATGCCCGGACGCTTCCGCACACAACATCAGTGCATCAAAATCTGATGCACGGATCGGCCGAATAACTAACATCTCAAATCCCTCCGAGTGAGTCAGGTCGCTTATCCTGCGACGACCTTGGCAATCGCACGTTCTAGGCGTGCCATTCCTTCTTCAATATCCGCTTTGGTAATGACCAGTGAGGGAGTAAAACGCACCACATTAGGCCCGGCAACGAGAACCAATAAGCCTTCTTCGCCTGCCGCAACCAAGATATCGCGTGCTCGGCCTTCCCAGTCTTGGTTCAGTGCCGCACCGAGTAACAAGCCTTTGCCACGCACTTCACTGAAGATGCCATATTTATCATTGATCGCTTCTAACCCGTCACGGAACCATTGCTCACGCTCTATGACACCGGCAAGCACGTCGGGTTTGGTCACTTCATTAACCACCGCTTCTGCCACCGCACAGGCCAGTGGATTACCGCCATAAGTAGAGCCATGAACCCCCGGCTTCATATGCGCAGCCAAGGCGTCGGTCGTTAACATGGCACCAATTGGGATCCCGCCACCCAGTGATTTTGCGGTGGCCAATATATCGGGCTCGACCCCAGACTCTTGATAAGCATAAAAAGTACCGGTGCGCCCGTTCCCTGTTTGTACTTCATCAAACACTAAAAGCGCATTGTGTTTATCACACAGTTCACGCACGGCTTGGAGAAAACCTGGCTCTGGCGGCACAATCCCACCTTCACCTTGTAAAGGCTCCATCATCACCGCGCAGGTTCGGTCCGAAATATGATCGGCCAATGCGGCAATGTCATTGTAAGGAAGGTGTGTGACATCGCCGGGTTTAGGTCCAAAGCCATCGGAATACGCGGGCTGACCACCTACGGTGACAGTAAAGAAGGTGCGACCATGGAAGCCTTTGGTAAAGGCAATGATTTCACTTTTATGCTCACCATGTTCTTCTTTTGCCCAACGACGTGCCAGTTTCAGGGCCGCTTCGTTCGCTTCAGCGCCCGAGTTAGCGTAAAACACGCGGTCGGCAAATGAGAGTTCGGTGAGGCGTTTAGCCAGACGCAACGCGGGCGCATTGGTCATGACATTACTCAAATGCCACAGTTTCTGGGCTTGCTCGGTTAACGCATCAACCATGACCGGATGACAATGGCCTAAACAGCTCACCGCGATACCACCGGCAAAATCGATATACTCTCGGCCTTCTTGGTCCCAAATGCGCGACCCTTTACCGTAATCAGGAATCATCGGCATTGGGTTGTAACATGGCACCATGACTTCATCGAAGAGTTTACGTTCTACTTTGTGCTCCATTGTCATCACTCAATCCTTCTATGTTTTATCTATGAGGCATAGTATTTACATTATTTTAACCGCAGCAATAGCAGATTATGTTTTGTTTTCAGCATGGTAACAAAGCTCATGCAGTTTAAAGAGATAGTTATGCATAAACTGTGAGCAAAGAGAAGATGAAAGTGAGTAAGGCTATGATGCTAAGAAGGCAAGATTAACGGACTAGAGACCGACAGTTGCATAAGGTTGCAGCCGTTGACAAAGTGATTAAAAACAGCGAAATGTAAAATTAGTGATAAAGATCGCTATTTTTTGCAACCATTGCTGAAAAAAAAGACTCAAGAAAGGAAGACATACGGTAAAGGCTGCACGATAGAGGCCGCCACAGATAGAGCGTCAAAAGCCGAACATATTAATCTGCCCGCCCCGCTACCTAAGATTGTTGAAGAAAATTGGCTAACAAGGCATGGCCCTGCTCCGTCAGAATACTTTCCGGATGAAATTGCACTCCTTCAATCGCCAGCTGCCGATGTTTGAGCCCCATTATAATCTCACTGCCATCGTTATCGATAGCGGTCGCTGTGACGGCCAAACAGTGAGGTAGGCTTTGAGGTTCAACTAATAAAGAATGATAACGCGTGACAGTGACAGGGCTAGGCAGGCCAGCGAAGACCCCTTCTCCTTGGTGGGTAACTTGGGACGTTTTGCCATGCATTACCGTACGAGCTCTCACGACGTTCGCGCCAAATACTTGTGCCAGCGCCTGATAGCCAAGACAGACCCCTAAAATTGGAATTTTCCCAGCAAAGTGTGCAATCACCGCTAAGGAAATCCCCGCTTCATCCGGGGTACAAGGGCCAGGAGAGATCACGATGTGCGAGGGAGCCATCACCTCAATATCCGCCACACTAATGGCGTCATTTCGCGCAACATGGACCGATGCGCCCAGCTCACAAAAGTACTGATAAAGGTTATAGGTAAAGGAATCGTAATTATCGATGATAAGAAGCACTGTGCTACGCCATGCGATGGAAAACCGGCATGATGCTACCACAGTGCTGAATAGGCGTCATCCAGGTGCGAGCAACCTTCGCTGCCCGCCACAAGATTACGGCTGGGTGAGCTGACAGCGAAATCCGGTGTATTTGACCGTCATCGCGCTATCTGCAGGTGCACGGCCGCAGTAAACAGGGATCAGCCCTAGCGCTTTCACGGATACCCTTATCGAGTCATCCGGCTGCAGCGCCAAGGATTGAACTAAAGGGCTAGCCTGCTCAAAGGTGCGCGTCGCGCGCCATTTCATCCACGCATGATCCGGACTTTTTTGTCCATTAAGTAAGGGGATAATAGGCAAGAAACTGCGATTATTGATCGTCACCGAGACGGGGACCACGGGTTCAGGATAATCGAGTGAGATCAGCACCGGATCGTGATCGGATGACGAGAATGGATTACTCGATTTCACCAATTCTCCGCTATATTGTCGGCTGTACTCAAACAGGGTGCTCTCTACCGAGTTAATATGCCACTCTTCCACCCCAACCACTTTGCTCGCCAAACTGGCGTTGGCGAGTGCATGATCTAACGCGCCCAGTTCCCCAGAAAATGAGTAAGAGTAGGCTTTATCCCCTAACCACTGCGTTGCGAGATTGATATAACCAAGACCTTGCTCAACGACGCTTGGCGTTAGGTGCATAGGCACACCACGAATTTCAGTGCCCGCCGCGGTGATAATATCGCGCTGGCCCTCAGTACGCTGATAATCTGTTAGCACCCGCACCGGATCTTCTTGCGCGTAAGCATTGAGATCCCCCAAAATTAATACGTCACCGTCGATCGCTTTGAGATGGTCACGTAATGCAACTGCGGCAGATACGCGAAACGCATTGCAGTGTCCCTGCATATCCGCGGTATCAGTATCAAACTCACCCGCAATCCAGTCTTCATAGCAGCCTGAGCCTTTCGATTTAAAGTGGTTCACCACCACACTGAGCGGCTGGTCGTTAACCATAAAGCGTTGAATTAGGCTATCACGCTGATATTTATTTAGTGTTTTCGTATCTCCGTCTGGGCTTTCGCCGCTGATATGCTGCTCTGGCATGGGAACCGCTTGCGCCTCACCTGCGAGATTGACCTTCGCGGGGCGATAAATCATGCCCACCATAATCGCATCTGAGCCAAAATAGGCGCCCTGATTTTTCTCTTGGTCACTGGGTTCGACAAATTGGTAATGATCACGCGAGTCAGCAAATTGCGCATTTAAATGGGTCACCAGATCAGCAATGGCACTGCCAGCCTCAAAGCCATTATTCTCAATCTCCATCAAACCGACAATGTCAGCGTCCATCGCGGTGAGTGCATTGACAATTTTAGTGCGTTGCAACCCAAACTCAGCCGCGGTTTTCGCCCCACGGTTACAGCCACGATTCGCATCGGCATCGGCACGATCATCACAGGTCACGTTGAGTGGGCCACCGACCGCGCTGGCGCTGGTGAAATAGTTAAGTACGTTAAAACTCGCCACCTTAATGTCCGCGCCAGGCACGTTATTCGGTGCCGGTTGACGATCATTCTGGTGCACAATATCACCGGCAGAGATGGTGTTTGTTGCAACAAGTCGGTATTGGTCGTAGCTATAACCCATAACACCGCTCAAACGCTCGACCCGATCGCCAATCCGCAAATAGCCTTGCTCAGCATCGAGGCCAGGGAAGTACGGAATCTCGCCATCTTTCGCTTTCTGGTCGGTTTCAATATAAAGCTGGTTTTGGGCATTTTTCTCTGCCAACGCCTCAACGCCTGGTGTTAATGCTGGATACAATTGTGTCGGTTTATACAAAGGAGCCTGATGCGATAACACCATGTTGTTACGGAAGGCGTCGTAGTCAAAGCCAAAGTTACGCGTGATCACCAGATCGCTATCCGCGTCCATGGTGACGTACATCCCTTCGTAGCGCTCAAGTGCCTCGTGCAAAGTCTCATCGGGTTGAACACGGAGTGCCGTCGGTGCAATCTTCCTCTGAGGTGTCCCCTTAGCCACTTGTTCATCGGTAACACTCAGCTGGGTATGGCCGTAATGCTCGTTGATGTAACCACTGGCACATAAGGTGTCACCGGGCTGCAAGTTGAGGTCATCAGCGCCTCGCAAGTAAACAAATAAGCCATCGGAAGTGGCACTATTACCATCGCCTTGCGGATCTTGTATCCAGACTCCTTTAAACAAGCCTTGGGTAACGGCAGTGACGACGCCTTGTACCGCATAAGTTTTGTCTGAGCGGTACTGCCCGTCTGGAAGCAATGGGCTACGCGCGCCGTCACCTTGAATCACGTAGATGGGGGTTGGGGCTGTCACACCACATTGATAAGTTTCAGTCGGTGGGGCTTTTGCCGCCGCGGGCAGTGCAACGCCGGCCAGCACCAAAGCAAGGGGCGACCACATCAATGGCTTTTTCATACCTGTTCCTTCACGTAAATTGAGTGTTTACTCGAAAATTGGGGACATTATTCATGATAGATACAGAATATGACGTGATATGAATCGCATCAGAAACAGTTACTATTGACAGACTTATAAGAAGTGAGAGTTGGGTTCCGGTGTGTTCAAAAAAGCAGCGAAGCTGGCCCGCTGCTTACTTATTTTGTGATTATACCAGGTTTGTACTATTACAAACTCGCGCTACACACGTGGCACAAAACCAACCGCATCATAGACTTTGCGTAAGGTGTCTTGTGCCCGTGCAGAGGCATGCGCCGCCCCTTTTTGCATCACACTATCGAGCATTGCGCGATCAGCTCGAAACGCATGATAGCGCGCTTGCAACGGCTCTAGCATCGCGACGACGGCGTCTGCCGTGTCTTTTTTCAGGTGGCCATACATCTTGCCTTCATAGGCTTTTTCTAGCGTATCAATTGGCTCACCCGTCGCCCCAGACAATAACCCAAGCAAGTTGGAAACACCCGGTTTTTGTGCACTATCAAAACGGACACGCGGCGGCTCTTCTGAGTCCGTGACCGCACGTTTGATTTTTTTCGCAATCACTTTTGGATCTTCGAGCAGCCCGATCACATTGTTACGGTTATCATCGGATTTCGACATTTTTTTGGTCGGATCTTGCAAGCTCATGACCCGCGCATTGACATCAGGCGTGTAAGGCTCAGGCAGAGCAAACACATCGCCATAGCGATTATTAAAACGGGTCGCCACGTCACGCGCCAGTTCAAGGTGCTGCTTTTGATCGTTACCCACCGGCACTTGGTTGGTTTGATACAAAAGAATGTCTGCCGCCATCAATACCGGATAACTAAACAATCCCGCGTTAATGTTCTCTGCATGGCGCTGCGACTTATCTTTAAACTGGGTCATCCGATTCAACTCACCCATTTGGGTGTAGCAGTTTAATACCCAGCTGAGTTGAGCATGCTCAGGCACGTGGGACTGGACAAACAAGTTGCTTTTTTCTGGACTGACTCCCACCGCGAGACACAGCGCCAGCGCATCTAAAGTCGCTTCGCGCAGGGCATCCGCCTCTTGGTGAACCGTAATGGCATGCAAATCCACCACACAGTACTGACAATCATAATCATCTTGCATCTGTTCCCACTGACGCAACGCGCCCAGATAATTACCAATACTCAGCTCGCCTGAGGGCTGCACACCACTCAATACAATGGGTTTCGAAGATTGACTCATGATGATTCGGTTCCTTTACATGTTGCCCGTGTGGGCGGTCTTATTTGCTGGTTGAAAGCGTTACGCGGAGTAATTAGCCACCACTGCCTCTAGTTGGCTAAAATGGTCCAGCACATAGCTGGGTTGGCTGTCACTGATTGGCTCACCGTAGTTGTAGCCATAAGTGAGGCCGACGGAGGCCATTCCCGCATTGTGTGCTGCTAAGATATCATTTTTTGAGTCACCGACCATCAACATCTGGGCATTGGTTAACCCATGCTTATCGCGCAACAGGTGCAAGCCTTCTGGGTCAGGTTTGCTGGTTGACAGACTATCACCACCAATCACATCACTGAACAAGGGCGCTAAACCTAAATCCTCTAAAATAGCGGGCACGAAAGCGATCGGTTTATTCGTGACGACGCCCAGCTGATATCCCTGCTGGTGCAATGCGGTTAGGGTCTCTTTCACGCCAGGGTACAGCACGGTTTTTTCGTGACCATTGTGCTCATAATGGTAATTAAAACGCGTGCGTGCAGTTGCGACCAGCTCAGGGTCAAGCGCTGGATCATGATCATGCGCACGGGACAATGCGCGACGAATCATAATATCCGCACCATTCCCTATCCAACCGGTCACCTCGGCTACACTCACTGTTGGCCGGTCCAAATCCGCCAGCATCATCTGCAGCGCTTGGGTCAAATCGGGCACGCTATCAACTAAGGTGCCATCTAAATCAAATGCAATATAACGCAGGCTCATACGACTTCATTACCTTTCTACTTTTGCCAGTTCGGCACGCATTTCTTCAATTGCGGCTTTATAATCCGGTTGACCAAAAATGGCCGACCCTGCGACAAACATATCCGCGCCCGCTTGGGCAACGTCTGCAATGTTATTGGCCTTTACACCGCCGTCAATTTCCAGACGAATATATCGCCCGCTGGCATCAATACGCTGACGGACCTCACGCAGTTTATCTAAGGTGGTGGGAATAAAAGACTGGCCGCCAAAACCAGGATTGACCGACATCAGCAGGATTATATCGAGCTTATCCATCACATAATCTAAGTGGTGGAGCGGCGTTGCCGGGTTAAAGACCAAACCCGCTTGCATGCCGTGCTCTTTGATCAACTGCAACGTGCGGTCAATATGCTCACTGGCTTCAGCATGAAACGTCACCATGTTCGCGCCCGCTTTAGCAAAATCAGGAATAATGCGGTCGACCGGCTTAACCATCAAGTGAACATCAATCGGTGCGGTGATCCCATAGTCACGTAAAGCCTGACAAACCGGGGCACCAAATGTCAGGTTCGGAACGTAATGGTTATCCATCACATCAAAGTGAATCACATCTGCACCCGCCGCCAATACGTTTTCAACTTCTTCGCCCAATCGGGCAAAGTCTGCAGATAAAATCGATGGCGCAATCAAAAAATCCTTCATAGTGCGGTCGCCTCAATTGCCAAAAAGTCGCCGTAATTCTACCCGATATCGGCCATGAAGTCTTACCTTAACCATGCTTAATCTTAGCGAACACTGGCAAGTGCCAGAGAATTAACTAGAGTAAAAACAGAGGCTGAAAATGGAGGCAGGATGGGCGAAAAACCTAGACTGAAACAGGTAGTAACAAGTGTCATCGCTGCTTTGTTTGGGGTGCAATCACAACGCAATCGCGAGCGAGATTTCGGCTATGATTCACCGGCAATTTATATCATTACCGGCGTTATCATGATCGGACTCGTCATTGGCGCGCTGCTGGTGATCGTGAGCTGGTTGACGTGAGCGCTTTGAGGCAACAGCGCTTAAGGCGTGGATGGCTGAGGGGAAAAAAGTGCCAATAGCTCATCCACCTTATTACGACCATTGCCATTACGGCTGATGGTACGCTTAACTTTCACCACATTAAAACTCGCACCACGATATAAACGGCGTGTATAGGGCGTATCGTGATTGGAGATTAATACCGGCACCCCTTGGGCCAACGACGCTTGCTCAGCATGCTCAGCCAGCAAGGCTTGATCATCCAGCGTAAAACCATTGGTGGCGTAGGTGGTAAAATTCGCCGTAGCAGTTAAAGGCGCGTAAGGAGGGTCGCAATAAATCACTGTCCCTTTCGTCGCCCGAGCAAAACTCTCCCCATACCCTTCACATACAAATTCCGCACGCTGGGCCTTTTCTGCAAAGATCGCGAGCTCTTTTTCCGGAAAATATGGCTTTTTGTACGACCCAAATGGGACATTGAAACCGCCTTTTTTATTGTACCGACACAAGCCATTAAAGCCGTGACGATTCATATACAAAAAGTACAGCGAACGTAAATAAGGGTCTGTGGTAAGGTTAAACTCCCGGCGGACATCTAGATAGCGCTCTTTTTGGTTGTACTCTTGGCAAAAGAAGACGCGCGCATCCGCCACAAAACGCAACGGCGTTTGCTTAATAATATTGTATAGATTGATAAGATCTGGGTTGATGTCAGCCAGAATGTAATGTTCGTAATCGGTGTTTAGAAATACCGATCCAGCACCGACGAAGGGCTCGATAAGCGTGTTCCCTTCGGGAAGATGACGACGAATGTCATCGACTAGCGAGTATTTACCACCAGCCCACTTTAGAAACGCGCGATGCTTTCTCATTGCCCCTGATCTATCTCTGCGGTGTGAAAAGGGGCGGATTGTACCCTATTTTGGCTCATCAATCAGCGGATTTTACTGCCCATTTGCGCGGTTGATTTCACGGTGAACCTGACTAAAAGACTTCACAAACGGCTGCAGCGCCCGTAGATTATCCGCCAATGTCAGTTCCGCACGACGCGCATCCGTGACGCTGGCATAATCACCCAGTAACACCATGTACCAGTCAGCATTGTTGCGTTGGGTTTGATACACCTGAACCCGATCACTCAGTTGGTAGTTAGCGATAAAGTCTGTCGCATCTTGACGCGAACGCAACGCTGCGAGCTGCAGGGCATAACGTTGGGCAGGAACATCAAGCAAAGCTTGCGCGTCAAAAGATAAGCGATCATCACTGGCCGCGTCCGCTGTCGACGCTGTCTCTGTAGATGCTGCCTCTGTAGACGACGAGGCGGCGGTATTTTGCGATTGCGCCACATCTGAGGGCTTATCCGGTGTCGCGGGCGCAGGAATCGCTTGGTTAATCTCGCTAGCAAGTGCTTCCTCAACCGCCTGGGTGCCATCGCCACCGGCATCTTGTTCGTTAATAATGGCGTCGACAACATCATCAGGTAAAACCACTCTCTGGCCCGCATCATTGCGACCGACGGTTAACCCCTCACCGTTGACTTCCTGCGGTAAATTCGCCTGATCATCGGTCACCGCTGCGTTCGATCCCGCTACGGTGTCGGTTTGATCCACTGCCGAGTTGCTATCTTGGCCCGTCACTTGCCCATCAAGGGTTTGTGGGTCAGTGGTCGCTTGCTGCTCGTTGAGCAAATCATCCAAATTTTTTAACCCGTCAGGGAGCATTGTCTCAGCCGACGAGGCGTCATCTTGACTCGGAAAAGCCCACCAGATCGCACCGGCACCTACAATCATCAGCACCACGGCCAACAGCAGCATTAAAAAGGGTTTATTATTTTTCGCGGGCTTTTTATTGTCTTTACTCACAGCGCCTATCTCCTGATTGTCCTTTCCCATGATGGTGCCGGGGTAAACGGTTTGATTAGCAAGCTTAGCTAACCACTGTTTTTTACCCGCTGCATCAATACGTTGCGTGACGGCTAACACATCGATGAACATCTCTTCTTCACCGTCATTAAGCGGCGAAATCTCGAGCTCCAGCGGCTTTTGGTCGTGCCCGTAAGACACCTGACGTAGCCACTTGTTCAACTTTCCTGGCAAGGCAAAGAGTACAACATTAATCCGCCAGTGTGCTTGATGCTGTGCATATTGCACCAACGCCCATAGCTCAGACAGTAATCCAGGAGTCAGCCGATGCGCATCATCAATCACAATGAGTGCATCACACCCAGCCCCGTCAAGCATCATCGTCAAGCTATCTAACAGCGGATCCGCTTGATTAAAAACACCGTCTTTGACAATTTGTCGCAGCAAGATAGCGCGACGTTGGTCATCGCTTTGTGCCGTATGGCACGCGAGTAAGGCATGAACATGGGCATCCGCCCACTGCTCCATGTAGCGCTCACTTAACCAGGTTTTACCCGCCCCATCAGGCCCGGTGACTTGGATCAGATTCGCGCTAAATCGAGTGATAAATTGCAGTCGAGAAAGGAGCTGGGTTTGGCTTTCCAGATCCAGAGCTAGCGTATCAAACGTGTCTGTCATGCATTCAATGGTTAACCGGCATCAATCACATCAGCGATTAGCTGGTGTGGAACATCTGCAACCACTTGAGCCTGGCCTATCGCCGTTGGTAAAACCAGACGCAACTGTCCTGAAAGCACTTTTTTATCACGCATCATGTGCTTAATAAAAGCATCGTAGTCCATTTCACGGGGAGCCTGCACGGGAAGATGTGCACTTTGTAACAGGACCGTGATGCGAGTAACCGTTTTTTCATCAATCAAGCCATGCTGGCACGCCGTTTTTGCCGCCAACACGGTTCCAGCCGAGACCGCTTCACCATGAAGCCAATTGCCATAGCCCATTTCGGCTTCAATCGCATGACCAAACGTGTGCCCCAAATTCAACAGCGCGCGTACGCCTGTTTCGGTTTCATCTTCGGCCACCACATCGGCTTTGATTTGACAACAACGCCTTATCGCGTAAATCAATGCATCAGGAGAGAGCGCGGTCAGCGCCACCATTTCACTGTCAAGCCAATCAAAGAAAGGGGCATCGGCAATCACACCATACTTGATCACTTCGGCCATCCCCGCAGCAAACTCACGACCGGGCAAGGTGCTTAGCACCTGCGTATCAATCACCACCGCTTTGGGTTGATAAAATGCGCCAATCATGTTTTTGCCAAGAGGATGATTAATTGCTGTTTTCCCACCGACGGACGAATCGACTTGCGACAGTAATGTCGTGGGAACTTGAATAAAATCAACGCCGCGCTGGTAACAAGCACTGGCAAATCCAACAATATCGCCAATCACGCCGCCCCCGAGGGCGACGAGCACGACATCACGGTTATAATTATTTTCTAAAAGAAAGGTGTTGATGGTGTTAAACGTTTCGAGCGATTTATACGCTTCACCATCAGGCAAGCTAAGGCAGGCTACATCAGTTGCGCCTGCCCGCTGAAGGGTTGAGACCAGAGTGGCGCCATAAAGCGGCATCACTGTCTCATTGCTAATGACAGCAACCCGACGGGAATGGACGCCCTCAAACAGGCTCGCATCGGCTAAAAGCCCTTCACCAATCGAGATAGGGTAGCTACGTGCCCCTAAGTTAACGTCTATCCGTTCCATGGTCGGGTCCTGTGGTCGGTTATTGCTGCTCTAAGAGCGCCATGATTTGATTTGCCACCACTTTAGCGCTTTGATCATCAGTTCGTACAACGTAATCCGCAATTTCTTGATACAAAGGATTACGCTCTTCTGCCAATGACTCCAGCACTTCACGTGGTTGGTCAGTTTGCAACAATGGTCGTTTCTTATCGCGTTGGGTACGTGCGAGCTGCTTTTCGATGGTGGTTTCCAAATACACCACCACCCCACGAGCAGAGAGGCGATTACGGCTTTCTTTGCTCATAATCGAGCCACCGCCAGTCGCGAGAACGATACCTTGCTCTTCAGTGAGGTCGTTTATCACGTTTTCTTCGCGTTTACGGAAACCTTCTTCACCCTCAACGTCAAAGACCCATGCAATGTCTGCTCCAGTACGATCTTCAATCACTGAATCAGAATCATAGAATTCCATGTGAAGTTGCTGAGCGAGATGACGACCAATTGTGCTTTTACCAGCCCCCATAGGGCCTACCAAAAAGATGTTTCGTTTTTCAGCCATTTTAAGCAATTTTACGCGCGGTTAAATAAGACAACACCGCCCGCAGGCTTAATGTAAAAAGCCCGAGGCGCCAATTCCTCACAGATATTTCGTGATCAGATTAAAAATTATCTCAGGACAGTGACCCCTTTGGCAACACCTAACCTACCCTGTGACGATTTTAGGGGTCACAAAGATCAGAAGTTCGCGTTTTGCGTGGTCTTTTAACTGATGCCGAAACAAACCTCCGAGCAAGGGAATATCCCCAAGGAGAGGCACTTTGGTTTCTTTGTTGATCATCGTGTGCTGAAAAATGCCACCTAAGACCACGGTTTCGCCATTTCGCGCCAAGACTTGGGTATTAATCCGTTTGGTACTGATCGACATCGCCTCACCTTTTCCGGCCACGACCGACTTTTCCGGCATATCTTGGGTCAGCTTTAAATCCAGCACCAAGGTATTATCCGGCGTGATCTGAGGCGTGACCGACAAACTCAACACCGCTTTCTTAAAAGAGACGGCCACCGCCCCACTGGAAGAAGCTTCTAAATAGGGCAGCTCCGTCCCTTGTTCAATATAGGCGGCTTTTTTATTGGTGGTGATTAATCTTGGGCTCGAGACCACCTCGGCTTTTCGTTCGCTCTCGAGCGCAGAAAGCTCCAAATCGAGCAGTAAATCGTTGCCTAACTTAGCCACTTGAAAGGCCATGCTCGAGGCAGAAGGATTGATTGCAGCTAAATTAACATTGAGGAAATCACCAATACTGCTCCCCTCACCGGCGGCTTCATTTAGGCTGTCAGGGCCTTGCTGCGCCAAATCGCTATCCCACATGATATTCCCTTCGACCGACGATCCCACCGTGGTTGAGCCGTTGCGATTCAAAAGCCCCCAACGTACGCCAAGCTCGTCGACCGAACCTTGCTCTACCGTGACAATACGCGCTTCGATTTCCACCTGCTTAACCGGCACATCGAGGTGCTGAACCAAGGTGCGGATACGATCAATGTTCTTATCAATATCGCGAATGATGATCGCATTGGTCCGCTCATCCAGCGACACCGCCCCCCTTGGAGATAACAAGCTCACGCCTTGCGTTTGACCGCGAATTAACGCGGCTACCTCGCTGGCTTTGGCATAATTCACCGTGATAACCGCCGACGATAGCGGCAACAAGGTTTCTGCTTGCTGTGCCATTTCCAAATCCTGTTTTTCTTGCGCCATCAGCTCTCGACGAGGGGCAACAAGCATCACCTCGCCACGTTGACGCTTGTCCAACCCTTTCACTCTTAAGATAACCTCTAACACGTCTTGCCAAGGCACACCGTCAATCCGCATGGTGATATTACCCTGAACACTGTCTGAGGTGACTAAATTAAACTGATTTTGCTCGGCAATCAGTTGAAGCACAGCGCGAACTGGAATGTCTTGGAAGTTGATCGATATCGGTGCATTCGGATCAAAGGATGCAGGTGTCGTCGGTTCGGTGGCTTGTATGGTTACCACTAACTGTTGTTTTTGTTGATGGTAATCAAAGGCGATTGCTTGCGCCGCTTGCAGATGAATTTTTGCATGTCCAGAGGATTGCGACACATCGATCGCCGTAATTGTCGAATCCCTGTCTTGGGTATCGATCCGCTTCATTAATGACGGTTTAATCGTTACCTGCGGTAATCGGATATGGAGTTGTTCGGCGCTGGGCTGACGAAAATCCGCCATGATCGCAGGGCTGTCGAAGCCCAAAATCAGTTGCGCCTCTCCCTGACCAGAGCGGGTTAACTGCAACTGGCTCAAGGTTGTCATCTCCGCAGCCTGAGCGGACGCGCCCATAAAACACACCAGGATCAGCGCCACGCGCACAAGCGACCACGGTATAAGGGTATATCGGGCGTTATACGCCGCGAAAATCATCATAACAGTTATCCTTTACGACAGGTTAGGTTCGATTGAAAGCGTCACGGTCCGTTGCTGCCAGCATCCTAAACCATCAGGTAGTGCCTGGTTTATCGCGACATGATCACGCGTCACCGCCATCACTCGGCCGTGGTGTTTACCAAGCCGGTCGCCACGTGCGACTTGCTTGACCATCCCATTCGGCAAAGCAATGAGTGCCTGTTTTTGCCCCCCTTTAGTGAGGCTTCCTTTCATTTCAAGTTGTGCTAAAGGTAAGGTTGAAAGCGGACTGTCACGCCAATGCAAGGCCGGTTGCCAGCAATCACCAGGAGACATCCGTTGTGGGTCCGATGCGATCGATAGAACAAATGGATCGCGCGCTTCTTTTGCAAAGGGGACAGGTTGATAAACACTAGGCGGTGGCATGCGTGTCGCGGTAACCGTCGCTTGCGCTTGCACCTGGCGCATAAACTGATGCATGTCATCATCCGTTTTTTGACAACCACTCAAGATCACGATCAACAAAAATACACTGGCTCTTAACATGACGCGTCCTAGTTTGTGGGTTGATTGAGCGCGGGGCGGCCGGTATAGCGATACGTCGTCGCAGACACCGAAAATTGCAATGGCGCTGCAGACGGCGACTGTTCGGCCTCGCGTGCGAGGACAAAGTCCTGCAATGACACTAAGCGAGTCATCGCGGCAATATCGGCACTGAACGCGCCAATATCTCGATACTGGCCTTCAAGCACAATGTTGATTGGAATGGCGTCTAGCCAGCTTCCTTGCTTTCTCGGCTGCCATGCGAGCGTTTCAAACTGCAACTGGTGACGCATCCCCACCTCGTTCACACCAGCCAACAGGCCCGCGAGCTCTTCTTCCTCAGGCAATTGCTGAATCAGTCTTGCGTAGCGTTGATTAAGCGTCTCTATTTGCGCCTGGACATTGGGTAACGCAGCCACCTCATGCGCTAACTGTCGATAACGTGCTTTCAGGTGAGACTCTTGCCGGTGAGCATCAAGCAAGGTCGCTTGATTTGGCTGTCCAGCGCCTAACCAGCCGACATACCCCATTACTATCAGTAAAGCACCCCATAAACTCAGCTTTACCGACCAAGGCGCAAACGGTAGCCGTCGCCACTCCCATACCATCGAATCCATCACTGTGCGTCCTCCTCGCGCTCCGGTAATTGGGGGGAAACATAGTGTGTCAGTGAAAAGCTCAGTCGAAACCGTTTATTGGGCCCGACGGTGTGATCACCCGTCACTACGGTATCGATATCGAGCGCCTCTACCGCTTGCTGCGCTTCCAACGCGGCCAGCAAACGCGCGAGCTCTGCGTTTGAATTCACCCACCCCTCTAAACGGATATGGCCTTTTTGTTGAGCCAACCGGGTTAAATAGGCACCAGCAGGCATCACCGTCGGTATAAAGTTGAGTACCTCAGTGACATTATTACGCTGTCTTTGCAGTTGATTGACCAACCCGAGCCGTGATTGCAAGGCGCGACGTTTAGTGTCTTGTTGCTCAAAGCGCATTAAGGTTTGTTTAAACTGCGTGATGCCTTGTTCAAGTTGTTGATTACGGTGTTGCTGCCCCGCTATCTGATAATGCTGCCACTGGATGAATCCCATCCCGATGATCAGTGCGCTCCCCGCAACCGCAAGGGTTTGCAGGATAAAATAGCGTGCCTGTCGACGTTGCACTTGCGCGCGCCAGGGGAGTAAGTTAATCCTCATGAACCGCTCGCTCCTCGGAGCGCAAGCCCCAGCGCCGAGCAAGCATGAGGGCTTAGAGAGGGCGCGCCAAAGGGTTCGCCAGGTTGAATAAACACACGTTGGGCAGATGAGGGGCAGAGAATGTCGCTGGGCCAGTGACCGCTTAGCCATAGGGTTGAGACAGGCACCGCGTGTTCGCTCTCCACGCGTTGATAGGCATGATCCAAATGTTGTTGTAGAACGCGAGAGGATGCCGTTGCCTCGCCCTCTGCCCCAGCTCCTCTTAACGGCATTGCGACGGTCAAAGATTGTTGGTACAGCCCGCCATCGGATAACGCGCGCATCGCCGTCAACTTGCCGGCATCAAGATGTAGCCATAGCGGTGAAGTCTGTGGTTGGTAGTGACCTATCAACGCATCATAAACTCCTTGCAGCCCATGCAGCTGCGTATCGACGACACTTACCTTTAATCCCACGTCTTTCAACGCCGAAAGTATTGGCGTGAGTGTCTGTTGGCGACAGGCTACTACCTGGTACTGCGCCTGTCCTGGCTGATGGTTCAACGCATGCTGTTTGGTGAAATCGAAGAAAAGACCACTAATTTCCATATTGAGCGCCATGCCCAATGCTTGTCCGACCACGGCTTCCTGCTCGAGAGGATCATCTACATCGGCTGCCATAAGGGCCTTACTGATCACGGTGTCATCCTCAACGCCTACCACCACACTCGGTGACAAACGTTGATACCAGGATACTCGGCTCAATAGTGTGTCTTTGAGCGTTTTCATTGTGGTTGTCAGGGTGTCTTCATCACCAGCGGTCAAGATATGATGCCCGGAAACCTTGAAGGATGAAGAGGACGGGCATAGCGCAATCGCGTGGCTTTCCGTTTGGCCCAAAGCGATACCTAAAACTGCCGAACTTGGAATCATTTCGTGTTAGGCTCCAACGTCAGAGTAAGGTCAGTATTTACAAAACTGCCCTCATCACGGGTTATTTTTTATGCTGGTGCCTTTATACTACTCACGTATGATTATTAAACGGCTAAACGGCAACGAAACGGGAAATCTCAGGTGAAGTTCATAAAGCGTTTGCTTATCTTTGCACTGGTTTGCACAGTGCTTGGAGTCACAACAATCTTTGGGTTTTACCTTTATGTGAAACCCGACCTCCCCGATGTGGCGACATTGCAAGATGTTGAGCTACAAACTCCGATGCAGGTCTATAGCGCAGATGGTGAGTTAATCTCGCAATTCGGCGAAAAACGGCGTATTCCAGTCAAACTCGAGGATATACCTCAACCTATGATTGATGCCTTAATTGCCACCGAAGATAGCCGCTTTTATCAACACCCAGGCATTGATCCTATTGGTATTGTTCGTGCCGCGGCGGTCGTCGCCATGTCTGGCAGTGCCAAGCAAGGGGCCAGCACCATCACCCAACAGCTGGCACGAAACTTCTTCCTGACCAACGAAAAGCGAATTATGCGCAAGATAAAAGAAATTTTTATCGCGGTGCATATCGAACAATTGCTCAGTAAAGAAGAGATCCTTGAGCTCTATTTCAACAAAGTCTTCTTGGGGTATCGCTCTTATGGCGTAGGGGCAGCGGCACACGTGTATTTTGGCAAAACCTTAGATCAACTGA
The DNA here is from genome assembly GCF_001996105.1 of Salinivibrio sp. IB643. Lineage (NCBI taxonomy): Bacteria > Pseudomonadati > Pseudomonadota > Gammaproteobacteria > Vibrionales > Vibrionaceae > Salinivibrio > Salinivibrio sp. IB643. Next base: position 17,404 of record NZ_MUFF01000015.1, on the reverse strand, counting down.
CCTTAAGCGAAATGGCCGTGATCGTGGGGTTACCCAAAGCGCCCTCCACCATGAACCCACTTTACTCGCTTTCACGCTCAACCGAGCGACGGAACGTCGTGCTCGGCCGGATGTTGAATGAGGGCTACATTTCTAATGCGGAATACCAGCAAGCGAAAAACGAGCCTATTGTCGCCAGCTACCATGGCGCCGAAATAGAACTCTCAGCACCCTATGTTGCTGAAATGGCTAGGGCTTGGGCGATTGAGCAGTTTGGCGAAGACGCCTATACCTCAGGGGTACGTATTTTCACCAGTGTGGATGCGGATATGCAGCGCGCGGCCAATAACGCCGCCATAGAGAATATCCTCGCCTATGACCAACGCCATGGTTTTCGTGGCCCAGTAGCCACGCTTTGGCAGGCGCCTAGCGAACGCTGGCAACATCAACGTATTGTTGATCACCTTGCCAAGCAACCCAGTTACGGCCCCTTGGAGCCTGCGGTCGTGATCGATGCCCAAGCGCAATCGGCACAAGTTATTGGGCCCAATGGCCGTGAAATCGAACTGCCTTGGAAAGGGCTAGACTGGGCGCGACCTTATATTACTGATAGTCGCCAAGGCCCAGCGCCCAAACGTGCTGACGAGTTCCTCGCCAGTGGCCAGCAAGTGTTTATTCGTCGCGTCAATGACAGCTGGCATTTGGCGCAAGTGCCTACCACCAATACGGCCTTAGTTTCTATGTCTCCGTCAACGGGGGCAATCAAAGCCTTAGTCGGTGGGTTTAACTTTGTCCACTCCAAGTTTAACCGTGCCACACAGTCAGTTCGCCAAGTGGGCTCAAGTATCAAGCCATTTATTTACTCCGCCGCAGTCAATAAGGGAATGACGCTAGCCAGCCTTATCAATGACGCGCCCATTAACCGTTGGGATCGCAGCCAAGGGGTAGCATGGCGTCCTAAAAACTCACCGCCACGCTATGCCGGCCCGACGCGCGCACGGTTGGGATTAGCCCAGTCTAAAAACGTCATGGCGGTGCGAGTGCTTCGCCGAGTGGGGCTCGACGATACGCTGGACTTCCTCACGCGTTTTGGTTTCCAACGTGACGACCTACCGCGCGCTGAAGCGATTGCTCTGGGGGCAGGCAGCTTAACCCCCGTCGAAATGGCACAAGGCTTTAGCGTGTTTGCCAATGGCGGCTATTTTATGGAGCCCTTTATCATTGATCGGGTCGAAACCCCCTTTGGAGCAGAGATTTATCGCGCAAACCCACCGGTTATATGCGACCACTGTGAGCGCAAACCAGAAAAGGCTGACCCGTTTAATGAGCAAAACTTATTGACGGACAATGGTAGTGACCAACCAACACCGCGCAATGCTAAGCAAGTGATTGATGAACAAAATGCGTTCTTGGTGCGCGAAATGATGCAAAGCAACATTTGGGGCGGCGGCGATTGGCGTTATGGCACCGGTTGGAACGGCACGGGCTGGCGCGCTCAAGCGCTCAAACGTCGCGATATCGGCGGTAAAACCGGGACCACTAATGACTCCAAAGACACTTGGTACACTGGTTATGGCCCAGGTATCGTCACCACGGTTTGGGTTGGCTTTGATGATCATTCGCGTGAACTCGGTCGTACCACTCGTAATGCTAATTTAGGCGACGAGCGTCAACCAATTTATGGGGCGGAATCTGGCGCGAAAACCGCAGAACCTGCTTGGATTGACTTTATGCAACAAGCTCTCGCTGACGTGCCAGAGCAAAATAAAGTGGTGCCGTCCGGCATCGTCAAAGTACGGATCGATCGCGAGACCGGACTGCTGACAAGAAAAACCGATCATACCTCGATGTTTGAGTACTTTATCAAAGGCACCGAGCCGACAGAATATGTATCGGCTCAGCCTGATGGCAACATTTACGAGTCCAACACGGAATCCTTGTTTTAACTCGATAAACGCTTAAACCACAACGCCCACATCCGTGGGCGTTGTCACCTCAGTGCCAGTATCTTGTGTTAGCGGTGATTTAAGCCGCTCCTTATCGCGGTCATCTGGCCACCAATGGCGTCCGCAAGCTGTTCATATCGTCCTCGTAACGGTGATCCAGGGCGATAATCGAGCGTGATTTGTCGCGACGGCGTCGGTGACGTAATGGGGATATACACCACACCATCGCGTTTATCGGCAGGCACGGACAGCTGAGGCAATAAGGTAATCCCACTTCCTGCGGCCACCATGTTGCGTAACGTTTCTAGGCTGGTCGCGCGAAAACGTTGATCCTCTTGCGCACCAACTTTAAAACAAAAGCCCATGGCTTGATCGCGTAAACAGTGGCCATCGCCCAGCATCAACAAGGTTTCCCCGTCTAACACATCAAGCGCAACTTCAGCACATTCCGCCAACCGATGCTTTTCGTTGACCGCAAGCAACATCGGCTCATCATAGAGTGGCAGTTCTTTAAGGTGCTGTGTTTCTTCGACAGAGGCCAGGATAACGCAATCGAGCTTGCCTTCTTCCAGCTGCTGAACCAGTTGCTGGGTTTGTCCCTCATGAATAAACAGCTCTAAATCTGGGAAACAATCTCGCAGCATCGGAATGATTTTGGGTAATAGATACGGCCCCACGGTGGGAATAAAGCCAATATGTAGGGGGCCGGTCATACTTTCACCTTGCTCACTGGCCAATTCGGTTAAAATTGTGACTTCCCGCAATACGTTACGTGCTTGCTGTACTAACCTCATACCGGCATCGGTGAACAGAACCCGACGACTGGTACGCTCAAGTAAACTGACGCCGAGTTCATCCTCCAGTTTACGAATTTGGCCACTCAAGGTCGGCTGGCTGACAAAGCAAGCCTCAGCGGCTTTACGAAAATGTCGGTGTTCAGCCAACGCAACCAAATACTCCAAGTCACGAATGTTCATCGTTGTCTCTTCTATAGGGGATAACTATCAAAACCATAGCATCAAGCGATTAGAGCTATCAATCTTATTTAGCAATACTAGACCCATCAAAACACAGCGAGTCACTTCTCGCTTAACAACTTTAATTGAAAACAAAAGGAACAATTCATGACAGCAACCAAAGAAGGCCAGCCAGTACCACAAGTAACCTTCCGCACTCGCGAAGGCGATCAGTGGAAAGACGTGACCAGCGATGACATCTTTGCCAACAAAACCGTCATTGTGTTCAGCCTGCCAGGCGCGTTCACCCCGACGTGTTCTTCTTCGCATCTGCCACGCTATAACGAGCTGTACCCTGTCTTTCAACAACACGGCGTTGATGACATCGTTTGTGTCTCGGTCAATGACACCTTTGTAATGAACGCCTGGAAAGCCGACCAAGATGCTGACAACATCCATGTACTACCTGATGGTAACGGTGAATTCACCGATGGCATGGACATGCTGGTCGACAAAAATGATCTTGGCTTTGGCAAACGCTCATGGCGCTACAGCATGCTGGTAAAAAACGGCGTGGTCGAAAAAATGTTTGTTGAGCCAAACGAACCAGGTGACCCGTTCAAGGTCTCTGATGCCGACACCATGCTGGGCTATATTGCTCCTGAGCATAAACTGCAAGATTCGATCACCGTGTTTAGCAAGCCAGGCTGCCCATTCTGTGCCAAAGCAAAACAAGCACTGATCGATGAAGGACTTCAGTTCGAAGAAATTATCCTCGGTAAAGATGCCACCACGGTCTCTTTGCGCGCTGTCACCGGCCGTGCCACGGTGCCACAAGTATTTATCGGTGGCCGTCACATCGGTGGCAGCGAAGAGCTCGACACTTACCTAAACCAGTAATCCGCTGTTTGGGCGGCAGCCTTGCCGCCCGTTATTTTCCCAGGAGAAAGCAATGAAAACATTAACGGTTGATGTGGCTGTGATTGGTGGCGGGACCGCCGGGCTCGGTGCCTATCGCGCGGCCAAAGCACAGACAGATAGCGTGGTGATGATTGAAGGCGGCCCTTATGGCACCACCTGTGCACGTGTTGGCTGCATGCCATCCAAACTGTTAATTGCGGCGGCTGAAGCGGCGCATCATATCGACAAAGCACCCGGTTTTGGTGTCTACCCAGGCGGAAGTACCGAGATAAATGGTCGTGAGGTAATGGATCGGGTTAAACGCGAGCGCGATCGCTTTGTCGGCTTTGTATTGGAAAGTGTCGACGACATCCCCACCCAAGACAAAATCGATGGCTATGCACGTTTTGTCGATGATCATACCTTGATGGTTGACGATCACACCACTATCCATGCTGACCGCATTGTGATTGCGACCGGCTCACGTCCGAGCTGGCCCGAGGCCTGGAATCACCTCGGTGATCGTTTGGTGGTTAACGATGATATTTTCGAATGGAATGACTTACCTGAATCGGTTGCCGTGTTTGGTCCGGGCGTGATTGGCCTTGAACTGGGCCAAGCGTTACACCGCCTCGGTGTCGAAATGACTATGTTTGGTGTCGGCGGCCAAGTGGGTCCACTCACCGACCCAGATATCATGGCATATGCGGATAAAACCTTCAGCGAGGAGTTTTATCTCGATGCCGATGCCAAGGTTGAAGAGATGATCCGTGAAGGTGATAAGGTCCAAATCCGTTACCGCGACAAAAACGGCGAAAGCCAGTTGCGTTGGGTTGATTACGTGGTTGCCGCCACCGGTCGTCGCCCCAATGTCGACAAACTTAACCTTGACGCGACCAGCATCAAAGTGGACGCACGCGGTGTCCCAGTAGCCGATAGCTACACCCTGCAAACCACCGCAGCGCACATTTTTATTGCCGGTGATGCTAACAACCAAATTCCACTGCTGCACGAAGCGGCTGACCAAGCCAGAATTGCCGGTGACAACGCGGGGCGCGGCAAAGATATCCGTGCGGGACTGCGCCGTAGCAAGCTATCCGCGGTCTTCTCCGATCCACAAATTGCGATGGTGGGCGAAAGCTATAAAGCAATTACCGATCGTCTCGGCCCATGTGGCTGTTTTGAAATCGGTGTGGTTTCCTTTGAGGGACAAGGTCGCTCACGGGTCATGCTACGCAATAAAGGCTTATTGCATGTTTATGCCGAGCATGGCACAGGGCGTTTCTTGGGCGCAGAAATGATTGGGCCGAACGCCGAGCACTTAGCACACTTACTCGCCTGGGCTCACCAAAACCAAATGACCATTTCGCAAATGTTGGATATGCCCTTTTATCACCCAGTGATTGAAGAAGGGGTACGTACCGCACTGCGTGATGTCAACGCCAAACTCAAACTCGGGCCAGAGATGATCAAACACTGCATGGATTGCGGCCCAGGCTGCTAATTCACTGTCCTTTTCGCCGAACGCTCGGCGCTTTACAGGCAATGCCTGTTGCTTCCCCAAGCACTTGCTTACCTTTTGCCCTCCTTCGCGGAGGGCTTTTTTGTATCCAACGACTCACTGCGCCACAATGGCGTATCGCCCTCACTGACCAAGAGAGCCCATATGGCTTGTAAATATTGTCAATCTGGCATTTGGAAGCAGAAGTTAGGACGCTGCACGCGCTGTATGACCCAACTTGCTGTCATTTCTGCCATACTGTGGCCGTTTTGGTGGTGGGCCTATGCCGACACGCCACGGCAAGTTGAATCGATCGCATTACTGTTCGCCGCTGGCAGTGCCAGCGCGCTGCTGCTGCTTCATTTGCTGATTTATCCGTTTCGGCGCAACAGAAAGCGGCCCTAAAGCCGCCCCACACTTTTTTACTCAATCTCTGCATGTGAGAAGGTCGAGATCGTCGCCGGCCCCGCAATGTTATAGGTCAGAGCCACTTCATCACAGGCGTGGAAGCGCGGACAGATTTCACAATCTTTCATCACTTTCTCTGGCAATTGCGATTTCGACACTGAGGTAAAGCCCAAYTGGGTGAAAAACTCGGGCACCCGGGTGAGGACAAAGACTTGCTCRATCGCCATTTGCTTGGCTTTTTTAATCAAGTGCATCATCAACGCCGTGCCGTGTCCTTGGCGCTGCCAGCCCGCTTCAACCCCTAAGGAGCGAATTTCTGCCAGCCCTGAGTCGTAAATATACAGCGATCCGCAGCCGGTCAAATCCCCTTGATGTTCAGAGACCGCAAACAGGCCAATATTACGCACTAATTCATGACGGTCGCGCGGTAAGTTCTCCCCCAATTTCGCCCAATACACCACCATGCCTTCAATGGTATCCAAATCGGTGAGCCGCGCCGAGCGCACCGTGACTTTGGGGGTAAAGCGCTTATCCAAGCGCTTTTGCGCTTCTTGAATAGCAAAGCTGACCTGCTCAGGTGCCACCCCTCCCAGTGCCCGACGTTGGGCCAGGCAGGATTCAATCGTGAGCATGGCATACACATCATCTTCAATCACCGGTGAGAATTGCTGCAAGGTTTCTAGCGGCAGCGCTTCCAGCGCACACCCTTGCTCAATGGCTGACACCACCGCCACGCCAACAATATGGTGGGCTTCACGGAACGGGATCCCTTTGCTCACCAAATAATCGGCCAGCTCGGTCGCATTGGCATGACCTTGCTGCGCCGCTTGCAAGGTTTTGTCTTTATGGATGGTGATGCCTTCAAAGCACAGGGCCGCCATGTCTAAGCAGTCATGCCAGGTGTCCATGGCATCGAATAGCCCTTCTTTGTCTTCTTGCATGTCCTTGTTGTAAGCCAGCGGCAAGGCTTTCACCGTCATCATCATTGCCGACAAGGAACCATACACCCGACCCGTTCGACCACGTATCAGTTCTAACGCATCGGGGTTTTTCTTTTGTGGCATCAGCGACGAGCCTGAGGTGACAGTATCCGCCAGCTCGATAAACCCGGACTCGCCCGAGTTATAGAAGATCATGTCTTCGGCCATCCGTGACAGATGCAGCATCGACATGGATGCAGCAGACATCATCTCCATCACATGATCGCGGTCCGAGACCGAATCCAAACTATTACGGGTGGCCCGTCTAAATCCCAGGTTTTGTGCCAAGGCATCGCGATCAATCGGGTACGCGGTGCCTGCCAGCGCCCCCGATCCGAGTGGGCAGGTGTCCAAGCGACTAAGCGCATCTTGCAAACGCGTGGTATCACGCTCAAACATCTCCAGATAGGCCAGACACCAATGGGCAAAGGTCACCGGTTGTGCACGCTGCAAGTGGGTGTAGCCAGGCAGCACGGTACCATGGTGCTGACCCGCCACATCCACCAGCTGCTGCTGAAGCTTATCGAGAGACAGCAAGATTTGCTGGCCTTGCTGGCGACACCACAGCTTGAGATCCGTGGCCACCTGATCGTTGCGCGAGCGTCCGGTATGCAGCTTTTTGCCCAAATCCCCGACTTTATCGATCAGTTGCTGCTCGACCCAGCTGTGAATATCTTCGGCCTCTGAGTTTAAGATCTGCTCAGGGTTTTCCATCACCGACAGCTTGAGCTCATTGAGCGCGAGCTCCAATTGCTGTTGCTCGTCATCACTCAGCACGCCCACTGAACGCAAGGCTTTCGACCAAGCAATGGAGCCCACAATGTCTTGCTCTGCTAAGCGATAGTCAAAGCGCAGCGAATCATTAAACGCTTGAAACCGTTTGTCTGCTGCTTGACTAAAGCGTCCGCCCCATAATGCCATGCTGTCTCTCCTTACTGCTCACGATGCTTTTTTAATTAGGATTGTTTTTGTTTGTTCAGTGTCCGAATCCGGCTCGACAGCGAATACAAACGGATAAAGCCTTCGGCGTGGCTGTGATCGTAGACGTCATCATCACCAAAAGTGGCAAAGTCTTCCGAGTACAAGCTATTGGTCGAGCGCTTTTGTACCACCGTCGCTTGCCCTTTATAGAGTTTGATCACCACCTCGCCCGTTACCGGCGCGGCGAGAGAATTGGCCGCGGCAACAATCGACTGACAAAGTGGCGTAAACCAACGCCCATCATAAATCAGGTGAGAGGCTTTTAAACCGAGTTCCTCACGGAACTGATAACTCTCTTTATCCAGCACCAATTGTTCAACGCCGCGCAGTGCTTCCATGATGATGGTGCCACCCGGGGTTTCGTAGCAGCCGCGGGATTTCATCCCCACCAAACGGTTCTCAACGATATCAATCCGTCCCACGCCATGTTCGGCACCTTTGTCATTCAATAGCGTTAGCACGTCATAAGGCGACATGGATTCACCATCGACCGAGACCACTTCCCCGCTTTGTACTCCCAAGGTGACAAACTCGGGCGTATTGGGCGCCTCTTCCGGCGCGACAGTCCATACCCAGCAATCTTGGTTGGCCGCCGTCCAGGTATCTTCTAACACGCCGCCTTCGGTTGAGACGTGCCAAGCATTGGCATCACGTGAATAGATTTTCTCAAGGCTCGCCGTGCACGGAATATCACGGGCGGCCAAGTAATCGAGCAGGGCTTCACGACTGGTGAGATCCCACTCACGCCAAGGCGCAATCACTTTCAGCTGCGGCGCCAGCGCGGAGAAGGTGCTCTCAAAACGGACTTGATCGTTCCCCTTTCCGGTACAGCCGTGGCAAAGCGCATCCGCGCCGACCTCGAGGGCGCACGCGACCTGCGCTTTGGCAATGATAGGACGCGCCATCGAGGTGCCAAGTAGGTACTTGCCTTCATACACCGCACCGGTTTTCAGGCTGGGATAAATATAATCCGCTACCATTTCGTGTTTTAGATCGGCGATAAAACACTGTGATGCCCCCGAAGCGAGCGCTTTTTGCTCAATGCCTTCGAGCTCTTGTTCGCCTTGACCGACGTCGGCGACAAAGGCGACGACTTCACAGTCATAGTTTTCTTTTAGCCAGGGAATGATGGCCGAGGTATCCAATCCACCCGAATAGGCCAGTACCACTTTGTTGACTTTGCTCATCTTGCTCTCCTTAAATCATGATGCGACGGTTTGAGTAGCGTCGTTATACGTCTTATTAACTGGCGCTAAACCGGGTGCCGATTTGCTGGCCATCGAATAATTGGGTGAGTTTTTCTGGGTAACGCCAAGTGGCAATCTCCACCGGTTTACCCAGTTCGCGGGCGGCGGCAAACGCCGCGTTGACCTTGACCACCATGCCATCGGTGATCACGCCTTTTTCTATCAGGTGTTGCGCATCCAGCTCGGTCAAACAGGGCAGCAGATGGCCTTTACCATCCAACACACCACTGACATCTGACAGCAGCACTAGCTCCGCCCCGAGAGTGGTCGCCACCGCGACCGCTGCTTGGTCGGCATTAACGTTCATCAGCTCACCTTGGTCACTGATGCCAATCGAGCTAATAATGGGGACACAATCTGCGGCCAGTACCGCCTGCAGCAGGCTAGGATCGCCGGCGCTGGCTTCTCCCACCGCACCCAGCTCAAGGTCCAACTGGCTGACCTGACACAGGCCACCGTCGGCCAAGCTCAGGCCACAGCTTTTAATGTTTGCTTTACGTGCTTGGGCTAACAGCAACTTGTTTGCTGTCCCTGCCAACGCACCGGTGACATAATCAATCTGGTCGGCGGGCGTGACCCGTAAGCCTTGTTTTTTCACGCTAGTGAGGGCGAGCTTTTTGAGCAGATCATCGACCAAGTAACCGCCACCATGCACCAGCACTAACGGGCGCTCCGCCTCACTGCGATAGGCATTGATCGCGCCGAAAACCTTGGCGAGGGTCTCGCTGCAGCTCAGTGCCGCGCCGCCTAATTTAATCACTAATGGCGTTTTCATCCGTTTCTCCTAGACAATCGCAGTAGTTTCGGCAAAGCCAAACTTCAGGTTTAAACACTGCACGGCTTGGCTGGCCGCGCCTTTCAGTAAATTATCAATCGCACTGGTAAGGATCAGATGCCCATGCGCGGCCTGATAGCCAATATCGCAAAAGCTGGTATGTTGCACCGCGTGTAGCTTGGCCACCTCACCGGCAGGAAGCACCCGTACCAAAGGCGCCTTTTGATAGGCGTGAGAGAGTGCCTGCCCCACCTCCGCCTCACTAACACCTGGCGCTAATTTGGCGGTAATGGTGGCAAGAATGCCGCGTTTGTAGCTGCCAAGGTGCGGGGTGAAAATCACCGGCGTATCTAGGTGTGCGGCAATCTCTGGCTGATGACGATGAGAAAACACCCCGTAGGCATGCAGGCTCACTTCGCAAAAACTGTTGGTCAGACTCGCTTTGCGCCCCGCGCCCGTCACGCCGCTGGTAGCATTAATCACCGGCCACATTTGTTTATCCAACAAGCCTGCATCCAGCACAGGTTTGAGCGCTAATTGACTGGCGGTGGGGTAACACCCAGGTACGGCGACCAGCTGCGCTGCTTGCAATGCCTCCCCCTGCCACTCGGCCAAGCCATACACGGCTTGCTCAAGCCATGTTGGCGATTGGTGCGCAAAACCGTAGTGTTCGGGATAAAAGTCGGCTTGATTGACCCGATACGCCCCCGACAAATCAAACACCACGCAACCTTGAGCCAGAAAAACCGGCGCCAATTCATGACTGACCGCATGCGCGGTGGCTAAAAACACCACATCAGCTTGCTTGGCGACATCCTGTGGCGAGGACAATGGCATCAGTGGCATATCCACCACGCCACGCAGTTGCCCGTGCAACGCGCTCACAGGACGATTAGCGTCTTCACTGCCTGCCGAGACATATAAACCGGCCAAGTGCAATTGCGGATGGCGATGGACAAGGGCGACAAGCTCGGCTCCTGTGTAGCCACTGGCACCGACAATAATGGTGTTAAGTGTCATGGGTGTCTCTCTTTATGGATATTTAAGGCGTGCTGCGGGGCAGCAGAGTGTCGAGGGCGTAGCGGATAGCCACGCAAAGCAGGCTAGCGTCGTCGAAGGGCAAGGATATTATGTTTGGCGGTACCTAGTATCATGGTCGACTCGTCTTAGAAAATATTTTTATTCATAAATAGTGAATGGTTATTTTTTTATCGCATTCCCGTTTAACCGTCAACCCCAAAAAGCGTAAAAAATCACTTTTAATGTCTATTCATTCATATTAGAGCAATAATTCTATCTAACCATGCAAATAATACGGTCGTCACTTACGACAAAATCCCACGATGACGAGCGCGGAGAGACCCTCTAGAAGCTAGCAAACATGAAAGCTGAAACTTTTTTTCATCTTTTGAGGTGGCTCTATGATAAGCATCAAATCCGGTAGCCAGTTTTCGCGCTAACTTGCGGTTAAGTTGACCCGATCACGCAACATTCGCTAGATTGGGTCTTTACAGTCACAGTAGGATGTAACTTTGTTACAGAATGGATACGCTATGAACGAAAAGTACTCTGCCTTAAAAAGTAACGTCAGTATGCTTGGCCATCTGCTGGGCAACACCATTGAAGATGCCCATGGCCCCGCACTTTTAGAAAAAGTTGAGGAAATTCGTCAGCTCTCAAAATCGGCTGCAGCAGGTAATCAGGATGATCATGCTAAGCTGAAAACCGTGCTGCAAAACTTACCCGCAGACCAACTGCTTCCGGTCGCCCGCGCCTTTAGCCAATTTTTGAATCTGACTAATATTGCTGAGCAATACCATACGGTGTCGCGCCAATCTGACACCCATGAGTGTAGCCCCGATGCGATTGATAACCTGCTCCGACGCGTCAGCCAAGGTGAGATTGATGCCAATGACGCGCAGAAGGCGATCGCCGATTTAAAAATTGAGTTAGTCCTGACCGCGCACCCCACTGAAATTGCGCGCCGCACCACCATTCATAACTTGGTGCAAATCAATAAATGCTTATCCAAACTCGAGCTGAGCGACTATTTAGGCGCCGACGAGCGAGCCAAAACCGAGAAACGCCTTGAACAGTTGATTGCACAAGCCTGGCATACCGATGTGATTCGCCAAGAGCGCCCGACACCGCTCGACGAGGCCAAGTGGGGCTTCGCGGTGATTGAAAATTCATTATGGCAAGCAGTGCCCGCATTTTTACGCCAATTCGATCAGCAGCTTGAGAGCCACTTAGACATCAACTTGCCCATTGATGCCAAGCCAGTACAAATCTCCTCGTGGATGGGCGGCGATCGCGACGGCAACCCGTATGTCACCAGCGAGGTCACCCGTGAAGTGATGCTGCTTTCACGCTGGAAAGCCGCCGACCTGTATTTGCGTGATGTGCAAGATCTGATCAGCGAACTGTCGATGACTCAGTGTGATGACACCGTGCGCGAGATGGCCGGCGAGGCGCACGAACCGTATCGCGCGATCTTGAAAACGCTGCGCAGTCAGCTCAATCACACATTAAGTTATTTAGATGCCAAGCTGAAAGGCGAACGCACGTCATCACAGGGCATTCTGACCGACACCCAGCAGCTGTGGCAGCCATTACTGGCGTGTTATCAGTCACTCCACCAATGCGGCATGGGCATTATTGCCGACGGCAAGTTGCTTGATTTGCTTCGCTGCGTGCAATGTTTTGGCGTTCACTTAATCAAGCTCGATATTCGCCAAGAAAGCACTCGTCATGCCGATGTGCTCTCAGAAGTGACCCGCTATTTGGGGATGGGCGATTACGCGCAATGGAGCGAGCAAGACAAACAAGCCTTCTTGATCCGTGAATTGTCCTCGAAACGGCCGCTATTACCCCGTGATTGGACACCGTCGGATGACGTCAAAGAAGTGATCGACACCTGCCGGGTGATTGCCCAGCAGCCGCGTGAAGCGCTGGGTGCCTATGTGATTTCAATGGCGAGGACCGCCTCGGACGTGCTGGCGGTACATTTGATACTCCAAGAAGCCGGCTGCCCATTCCGCATGGATGTGTGCCCGTTATTCGAAACCTTGGACGACCTGAACAACGCGGAATCAGTCATTGGCGAGCTCATGGCGATTGATTGGTACCGTGGCTTTACTCAGAACTTCCAAATGGTGATGATAGGCTATTCGGACTCAGCTAAAGATGCCGGGGTGATGGCAGCCGGTTGGGCGCAATATCGCGCCATGGAAGCACTGGTCAACTTATGCGATGACCAAGGGGTTGATTTAACCCTCTTCCATGGCCGTGGCGGCACCGTAGGCCGTGGCGGTGCGCCCGCCCATGCCGCCTTGTTGTCACAGCCCCCTCGTAGTTTAAAAGGTGGCCTCCGTGTCACCGAACAAGGCGAGATGATCCGCTTTAAACTGGGGCTGCCCGATGTCGCGGTCAACAGTTTGAACCTCTACACCAGCGCCATTTTGGAAGCTAACCTGCTACCGCCACCAGAGCCCAAAAAAGAGTGGCGTGCGCTGATGGATACCTTGAGTGACATTTCTTGCCAAGCCTATCGCGATGTGGTTCGCGGCCATGAGCAATTTGTGCCTTACTTCCGCTCCACCACACCAGAGCTTGAGCTCGGTAAGTTACCACTGGGCTCACGCCCTTCTAAGCGCAACCCGCAAGGCGGGGTGGAAAGCTTACGGGCAATTCCTTGGATTTTCGCCTGGAGTCAAAATCGCCTCTTACTTCCGGCTTGGCTGGGCGCTGGACAAGCGATCGATCATGCCATTTCCAAAGGCCATAAAGCCCAGCTAGAAGAAATGTGTCGTGAGTGGCCATTCTTCTCCACCCGGCTTGGCATGCTGGAGATGGTGTTTACCAAAACCAACCTCGATATTGCCAAATACTATGATCAGCGTTTGGTCGATGAAAGCCTCTGGCCTTTGGGTGAATCACTCCGCGATCAATTACGCCAAGACATTCAAGTGATTTTGGCGGTGGAAAACAGCGATAACCTGATGGAGCAAAACCCATGGGGCGCTGAGGCGATTCGCTTACGTAATATTTACGTCGAGCCACTGAATATGCTGCAAGCTGAGCTGTTATACCGTACACGGCAATGTGAAGAGGACGATCAGTCGCTTGACGATGCCTTGATGATCTCCATCGCGGGCATTGCCGCAGGCCTGCGTAACACTGGCTAATCGACTCAAGCCGTACCCTCGGGTGCGGCTTTTTTTTGTATCAAGCGAGCGAATAGAAACCGACGCACACGCGAGATTTTTTATCCATAGCCACGTCTAAGGCTTGCTGTTACATTGATAGTATTATTACTATGGAAGGTCGCGGTGACGCGATTTAACAACGCAAAGGAAAACGCAAAGGAATTGCCATGAAAGACGAAACCCTCTCGATTCATCACGGTTATCAGACCGATCCGACCACCAAATCAGTCGCCACCCCCATCTATCAAACCGTCGCCTATGAGTTTGATAACGCCCAACATGGTGCTGATCTGTTTAACCTCGATGTGCCGGGCAATATCTATTCGCGGATCATGAATCCCACCAACGATGTATTAGAACAACGTGTGGCGGCATTAGAGGGCGGTATCGCAGGCCTATGCGTCAGTGCTGGCGCCGCCGCGATTACCTATGCAATCCAAACCCTAGCCAAGGCCGGTGATAACATCGTCGCCACACCACAGCTTTACGGCGGCACCTATACCTTGTTTGCTCATATGCTCCCCGAACAAGGCATTGAAGTACGTTTTGCCCAAAGTGACGACGCCAGTGCGATTGAAGCGCTGATTGATGCCAATACCAAAGCGGTGTATTGCGAATCAGTTGGTAATCCGGCCGGCAATATTGCCGATATCCCCGGTCTTGCCAAGGTTGCCCACGCGCACGGTGTCCCTTTGGTGGTCGACAATACCGTGGCCACGCCCGTGCTATGCAAACCGATTGAACATGGCGCCGATATCGTGGTGCACTCGCTAACCAAATACATTGGCGGCCATGGCACCACCCTAGGCGGTATGATCGTTGATGGCGGCACCTTTGATTGGGTGGCACATCAAGCCCGCTTCCCGCAATTTTCACAGCCCGAGCCGGCGTATCACGGCGTGGTCTATAGCGATACCTTTGGCCCGGCGGCATTTATTGCCCGCGCGCGTACCGTGCCTTTGCGTAACAGCGGCGCCGCCTTATCGCCGATGAACGCCTTTATGTTGATGCAAGGTCTCGAAACCTTGAGCCTGCGTATGGAGCGTCACTGCGAGAATGCCAAAGCGGTGGCGGATTACCTTGCCAGTCATCCAGCGGTGGCATGGGTGAACTATGCCGGTCAACAAACTCATCCTCATTACCAACGTGCCCAGTCGCTTATCCGCGGCGGATTGCCCGCATCACTGCTGTCTTTCGGCTTAAAAGGTGGCTTTGATGAGGGGGTACAGTTTTATGATGCGCTGAATGTATTTAAACGCCTGGTCAATATTGGTGATGCTAAGTCACTTGCTTGCCATCCCGCCTCTACCACCCATCGTCAACTGAATGCGCAAGAGCAAGCGAAGGCCGGGGTGACCCCAGAAATGATCCGTCTTTGTGTCGGCATTGAGCATATTGATGACATCATTGCCGACCTTGAACAAGCATTGAGTGCAGTAAAATAGCCCGAGATAGGCGACTCATGCGAACCGATTGTTATAAATAAATGTGGATATAAAAGATGTCACTTCCCCATGTCATACTGACGGTACTCAGCAACTGCGAAGCCACGGGTTATGATATTACCAAGGCGTTTTCTACCACTATCAGTAATGTGTGGAAAGCCAGCCATCAACAGGTATATCGTGAACTGACTAAGCTCGCCGAGCGAGGTGCTGTGACCTATCGACTTGAGCCGCAAGTCGGCAAACCAGATAGAAAAGTCTATGCCATCACCCCTGTCGGCACCGAGGTGTTAGAGGCGTGGTTTATCCAAGCGCCTAAGCTGGCCCCGCCTCGCGACGAGTACGTCGCACGCCTACTCAGCTGTGAGGTCTTGGATCCCACGCCGATGCTCGAGCATATCAATAACTTGATTGCGGAATCACAACAACTACTTAATCATTATGCTCTGCTTGAGCAGCGTGATTACGGTCAATCCACATCATTAACGCAACAGCAACGCCTCATGCGATTAGCATTACGACGCAGCATTCATCAACGTCGCGCTTGGATGGCCTGGGCGCAAGAAGTGCGCGATGAGCTTACGATGCTGGCGGCCAGCGCCTAATCAAAACAATAAACACAACTCGCAACCTAGGCGCCCCACGAAACGGGGCGCTTTTTTTGGCTAAAGGTAAACCGGTTTGGCGGTTTAGCGGTTTAGCGGTTTAGCTAAGGTGCGACAGCCAATGGGCGAACCCCCAAAGTATGGCAAAGTGCATAGGTCAATTCGGCCCGATTGAGGGTATAAAAATGAAAATCTTTTACCCCTTCACGGCTGAGTACGCGCACCATATCGATAGCAATCGAAGCACCGACCATCTGCCGGGTCACAGGGTCATCCTCAAGACCTTGATACTGTTTGTGCATCCACTGTGGGACACGCACATGCGTCATTTGCGCAAACCGAGAAGCTTGCTTAAAGTTGGAGACGGGCAAAATCCCCGGCACAATTTCGACATCAATCCCCGCCGCCACACAGCGGTCACGAAAACGTAGGTAGCTTTCCACATCAAAGAAAAACTGGGTAATGGCACGACTGGCACCGGCATCGACTTTCCGTTTCAGATTAATGAGATCCGCTTGCGCACTTTTCGCTTCCGGGTGCACTTCAGGATAAGCGGCGACAGAAATATCAAAGTCATGTTCTTCTTTGAGCAACCGCACCAAGTCCGCCGCATACATAGTCGGCTTTTTCTCCGGCGACGGTAAGTCTCCGCGCAAAGCCACAATGTCACGAATACCATTTTGCCAGTAGTCACGGGCAATATGGCGCAGCTCATCTTCAGTGGCATCGATACAGGTTAGATGGGGCGCCGCCGCGACCCCCGTTTGATCATGAATACTTTTCACGATGTCATGGGTGCGATCACGCTCACCAGAATTGGCGCCATAAGTCACTGACATAAACTTAGGTTTAAGCCCTTTGAGGCGGTGCACGGAATTCCAGAGGGTTTCTTCCATACTGGGCGTGCTGGGCGGAAAAAACTCAAATGAGACGTTAATATCACCGTCTAAGTCGGCAATATTCTGATTAAGTGCATCAATGTGGCCTGCGTGCGTATAGCTCATACCCTCTCCCTGCAACCGGTTTTATTCGCGATGATGTGCGTTTTTGGTTTATACGTTTAGACGTCCATATGTCTAAAGGTTGTCGTTATTTGGGTGAAATGTCAACGATCTCAGCCATGAAAAGAACTCATAGTATTATGAAGATAGTCAACATGCAGGAAGCCACCGAGAGCAGCAGCCAAAAGCGCGTCATATAACGTGATCTTCAGATAAAAAAAAGCTGTCTTATGTGGAGTAAGACAGCTTTCACGTTTGCGAAGATCACGTTTACTAAAAGGACATTAGTGAAGACGCCCAATTAAGCGATTCAGATCAGATTGTATCGCCCCAGCGGTGACATCCCGCCCCGCCCCCGGTCCGCGGATCACTAATGGATTTTCACGATACCATTGGCTTTCAATCGCAAACACATTATCACAGGGCAGTAGACGCGCCAGCGGATGCTCACTCGGTAAGGTTTCTAAGCTCA